>CAYXKQ010000191.1:0-3628 GCA_964465715.1 uncultured Chloroflexota bacterium | reverse complement strand
TGTGACCCAGCAGCAGTGCGCCGTGCCCGACTATGTAGTCGATGTAGCGATGACCGTCGACATCCCACTTGTAGGCCCCTTCGGCGCGTTCGATGTATACGGGAAAGGGAATCGAAATCCGCATATCGTGCTCGACGCCGCCGGCCAGCACCCCGCCGGCGCGTTCGGCCAGCGCCGCGCTGCGCGGACGGGCCGCCGCGTAGTCGGCAATGATCTGCTCTGAATCTCTGATTGCAACTGCCAACAATCACCGTCCTGTCCCGAGTTTTGGTGTCGCTGCGCTGGCCCCGATTGTAGAGGGGGTTACATGCGAAAACAGCGAGAGCGCAGTCGTTCGGCTTTCGTTTGTTTCAGCTTTCTGCAACCGCCTCCCGAAGAGGGGTGGAATCCCTCACGCGAGAGTAAATTCCCATGCTCGTGGGCGACACGACGGAAATGGGTGGCAACGCCAGATAAACGGGCTCACAGAAAACCGCCCGGGTTCGTCGCCGGCGCCCGGTCGGGCCCGTAGACTGCGCCATGAGCACCGGCAGGCAGAACGTCCACCTTGTCATCGGCGATCGCGATCAGCGCATGCAGCAGGTGGTCAAGGGGCTACTGGGAGATACCGCCGATGGATTGAACCTGACCCGCCTCGACGGGCAGGAAGCGGGCCTGGAAGAAATCTCGACCGCGTTCCTCTCGCTGCCCTTCATGGGGTCGGCGCGGCGCACGGTACTGATCGAAAGCCTTCCGGCGCCGACCCGCAGCGGCCCCTTCTGGCGTTGGCTCGCCGAGAACCTGGGCCGGCTTCCGGGGACAACCGAAGTCGTCTTGACCGTCAGTCTGGACGGGACTGCCGGGCGCGAGCGATCCGGGCGCTTACGCGCCGCCCAAGCCTTGGAATCGGATCGCCTCAAGGTTCATGCACTGCCCGCCCTGACCGGCAATCCGCGGTCCGGTCAGAACGCCCGCCGCTGGGTGACCGATCTGGCCCGCCAGGGTGGCGTGACGCTGGATCCCGAGGCGGTCGAATTGCTGCTGCGACAGGCCGAACTGGATGGCAACGTCCTGGCCCGGGAGGTCGAAAAGCTGTCCGCCCTGGTGGGATTCGAGGGGCGGGTTTCGGCCAGCCACGTGCGCTCGGTCGATCCGCTGCCGGCCCATGTTGTGGTATGGGACTACATTGACGCCGTGGTTGCCGCCGATCCGTCGCGGGCGGCGAACCTTCTGGCCGGCCTGCTGGAGGAGGGCGAGGCTCCGGAAGCGCTAATCGCGATGCTGGCGGCGCGCGTCCGGCAACTGATTACCATCCGCAGCCTGATCGCCGCGGGAGCCGATTACGGCGCGGTGGCCAAGCGGGCACGAACGTCGCCGGGCATGGTGCGGCGGGCGGCGCCGCAGGCCATGGGGCTTGGCGAGGCCGAATTGCGGGCGATGCTGGCCGCGATCGTGGATCTTGATGAACGCTCCAAGACCGGTCGGCTGACTCTCGGCGGCCTGGCGGCCGGCCTGCAGACTCTAACCGTGCGGTTCTGCTACCGCTCTTTCCGCAACTAGGTCGGGACTGCTAGGCGCCGAAGGCCTTTGCAAAGGCGGACATCAGGCGCGACTTGCGGCGGGCCGCATTGTTGCGATGGAGCACGCCCTTGCCTGCGGCTTTGTCGAGCTGCTGCACGGCCTCCGCGACCGCCCCGGCGGCGGCTTCGCGGTCACCCCCGGCGATCGCCCGGCGGGCTTTTCCGACCAGAGTGCGGGTGGTGGTGCGGAAAAACCGGTTGCGCAGACGGCGGGCCTGCTGCCGGCGCACGACTTTGGCGCGCTGGCGTTGCATCCGCAGATTTCGGGGCGATGGCATAGGGAGGTTGGGTAGGTGAAGGGATCGGCAAACGCCGCCATTCCCGGCCGGGGGCGGCGCGCAGACAGATTATATGTGGATCAGGTTGATGGACCAGGCGGGCAGGTGCCTGTTTTTTGGGGTCCGGGTCGGTTCTATCGGCCCCGCCCGACGACGTTGTGACCGGGGCCGGGTGCCGCTGGCAACGCGCTAGCAGGACATCTCGGTCCGGTTACGCCCCTTATCACGCCGGCGGATAATTCTGGCGCGCGCCCGTAGCTCAGCGGATTAGAGCACTGGTCTTCGGAACCAGGTGTCGGGGGTTCGAATCCCTCCGGGCGTACCCGGCCACGGCGCATTTGGTTTGCCCAGCCGGCTGTACACCGACATGGGTTCGGCCAACCCGGTTGCCCGCGATCGGGGATGGCATCAGACTTTGGCGGGAAATGGGTTAGAAAGGGCCGTATCGGCCCGCCCGAATCAAACGATTGGCCAACCCGGTTGAACTCAGTCGACTATCCTGCGCACCGACCGCTGCTGGTGGCGCACCGCGGCGGGGCCGGCCACCGGCCCGAGAACACCCTGGCGGCGATTGAGCACGCCGTCGGGCTCGGCGTTGACGTGATCGAGGTGGACGTGCGCTGCAGCGCCGATGGACATCTGGTCCTCCTTCACGATGATTCGCTCGACCGCACTACCAATGGTTCCGGTGAAGCAAGCAGTTATTCGACCGAGCACCTCACCGGCCTGGACGCCGGATCGCATTTCGGGTCACGGTTTGCCGATCAGGGGGTCCCGACGCTGGAAGCTGCCGCCGAGCTGGTCGGGGACCGCGCGGGCTGGGATTTCGACCTCAAGGACCGCAACGCGGTTGCTCCGATTCTGAAGATGATCGATCGGTTGGGACTCAGAGAACGCAGCTGGCTGACCGGTATGCGCATCGCCGACGCCCGCCTCCTTGCACCGCTTCGCGTTCGCACCCTGCCCATCCTGTTTCCGGATTCGGGCGACGCCGCCGATCTCCTCGCCCCGGCCGCCCTGGCGGACACCGCGGCGGCTCTCGTCGATGTCGGCGCTTGCGGATTGAACGTCGATCATCGACTCATCCGGGGGCCGGCGGTCGCCGAAGCGCTGGCCGAACGCGGTCTGGCGCTGTGGGCCTTCACCGTGAACCGGGCCGCCCTTTATCGTGAAATGACTGCCGCCGGGGTGCGGGCCGTCTGCAGCGACTACCCCGGCGATATGTCCAATGTCTCAGACGGGGGTGGATCGCATTGATTGGCCGATTGGTCCTGGTGATCCTGGTGGTTGCGCTCGTCGCCTGCGGCCCGGACGAACCGGCGCCCGATCCGGCCCCGCCGCCGCCAACGCCGGCCCCCACCGTCGAGCCCGCCCCCGTTGAAGCCACGGTCGCCCCTGCCACTCCCTCACCGGAGCCTTTCGACGACCGACCCAACCGGCCGCTACGGGAGGAGGAAGGCTCACTCCTGGACCCGGGCACTGCCTGTGCTCCCGCCGACCCTGCCGAAATTGAGGCGGCGCCGGCGTTTGCCGCCAGTCTGCCGTTTTCGGCCCAGGGGTGCCTGACCGCGATCGCTCTTCCCGACCGACGCGAGGTCCTGCTCGGCGCCGGCGGAGAGTACGTGCCGGTACACACCGCCCAGATGGGACCCGGATCAATGATCCTGGCCCCCTTCGCCGGTCAGATTGAGTTCCGGACGATGCAGTCGGACCTGCCGGCCGGATACCACCTTTACGGCGCCGGGTCGCTGCGCATTACGATCCGCCCGCAAGGGGAAGGCGGAGAGGGCG
>CAYXKQ010000190.1:0-3646 GCA_964465715.1 uncultured Chloroflexota bacterium | reverse complement strand
CAGGAACCTGACCTGACCGGGCGTGAGTACCAGGTCGGCCGCCGCCAGGCACTGTGCCAATTCACTCAGATCAGCGGGCCAGAACACGCCCAGCGATGCAAATTCCTGGTTCAGCGTGTAGGCAAGCGCCACCTGGGTGGGCGCCAGGCCCAGTTCACCGGCCAGGGTACGGGCCCTTTCGCGCCGGGCGAAGTTCTCCGGCGTATGGAACGCGCGCCGAAAGTCCGGATCGGGGTGCTCCGGCGCCCCTTCGGAGATCGCGAAGAACCCGCTGCACTGGGCCGACCAGGCCTGGTTGGCCACGCCAAGGGCAGCCAGACGGGGCCTTTCTTTGGGCGCCAGGTGTCGGGTTCCCGGCCAGCGCGGCCGGTGGGGAGTGGCGAGTCCGAACTGGTTCGATAGCAGCGAAAACCCCTGCAACCCGTTCTCCTGCGCATAGGAATTAGCCGCCGCCAGCCGGTCGATGTTCCAGTTGGAGGCCCCGGCCGCCCCGATAAGACCGGCGTCGATGTTTTCGTTGACCCAGTCGATGACCCGGGCCACTTCAACATTGGGGTTGTCGCGGTGGAACATCCATACTTCGATTCGGTCGGTGTCCAGGCGCTCGAGGCTGGTGCGGATGTCGTAGTCGATGTAGGCCTTGGTCATCCGCGCCAGCCCCCTCCCTTTCGGCAGGCGGTGAGCACCCTTGGTAACAATCACGATCTGCTCGCGGACGCCGCGCTCCCCGAGCCAGCGGCCCAGGAGCTGTTCGGATTCACCGTGCGCGTGCGGTCCGACCGGCGTGCCGATCCCGTAGGTGCGGGCGGTGTCCAGGACGTTGCCACCGCCGGCCAGGTAAGCATCCAGGATCTCGGCGCGGGCGTCGTAATCGGCCAGGTAGTAACCCTCGGTGCCGAGCACCGCCTGGGCCATCGGGCGTCGGATCCCGGAGACCCTCAGATAGCGCATGGTCCCAAATCCGCGCTATCCGATTCGAAAGCAGAGCCGGTCTTGGCCGGGTTGCGGCCACGCCCACAGCCGTTGGTTGATCCCGGAACAGCGTGGGGTTTCAAAGTCCCTCCAAGGCCTCGCATTGCGGACTTTCTCAGCCCGCTGAAACGGGTCGGTACCGAAATGGGGACTGGATGCCATAGCGGCCGGTCGCAAACCTGATTGCGGCGTCGATGTCCTGCGGATCCGTCGCAAACAACCGCCGCGTCCCGGCGAGCATAAGGCCATTGAGAGCGTCCGCCTGCGCGTCGTCCATCTCCAGCGGTTTCGGGGCGCCCTTGATCTGTGGCGCCCTCGGCAGTCCGGAAACTTCCAGCGCGCCGGCGCGGCCCGGCGCAAGTCTCAGGATCGGGTCCGCCGGCCCGTCGGCGCGCAGCAGCATGCCGACGCTCGGGGCAAACGGCATCCACACCTGATGATTTGCGACACGTCCGACCTCGTCGGGGTCGAACGTAGTGTGGATTACCTTTTCGGACGTTATGAAGCCGCGTTGCCCGCTTGCGACCACCATCACCGACAGGCATTGCGAGAAGGACGCCGCCGAGCATTCGACCAGTCTCCGGAAGAGGTCTACGTCGCGGTTCGTCCGCAGGCGGTCGAACTGGTCCTGCGCCTGGGTGGGCGTGATTGCTGAATCCGCCAGCAGGCGATTCAGCTCGAGCTGAATCTGGACCGCCCGTGCCGGGGAGCGTACGAAATGGACGGCAACGTAGTCGATGATCGCGTCCCAGTCGCCGGACGCCGGTTCCCGCCCGCCGATCATCGAGGAGACCACGCTCTCAAGTTCGCGCTGGGCGCCGGCTATGTAGTTGTCGATCTCGCGCGCGCCGTCAAATTCAAAAAATCCGACCTGGTCAATCGGGCGCCGGCGCGGCCGGCGGTTCCGCCGGCCGAGAAACCACGTCTGTGGTTCCCCCCGGTCACCCTCGAAGGAGAAATGCTCCATCAGCCGGCGGTTGATGCGGTGATTCCTCAAGCGTTCACCCGCACTTCCGCCGCATGGCAAGCCGCGCGGCCCAGGACCTCATTTGCAGATTATTGACGCAGCCGCGCCCCCGCAACCGACACTTCGGGGTTTTTGGGGAAACTGCCTGGCGCTGTGCGGCGGGCGCCCGGTCAAGGCTCCGTTGTCATCGGCGTATGGCCGGCTGCGGCTTCGGCGGGAGAGCTCAGCCGGATTCGCAATATCGATCCGATCCGGCAAAATTCCACAGCAAACGGACCGAGCGTCATTGGTCCATTCGATCAACATGGATGCATGGGTAGGCCCAAGCGCGATGGGTGGAGAACGCGATGCGTGATTCGGGAGCGGGACCCGCGGCCGCGCCGCTGCTGCCCGACCTGGACGACGGCACCGGGCTGCGGGTCGTAAATTCCAGGTTCGAATCCGAAACCAAGTTCACATGGGAGCTATTCCGCGGCTTCGACCGGATCCGCATCCTGACCTACTCGGCCGGAATCGGCGTGATAGTACGGCTGCTGGAGGAGTACGGGTTCGACGACTTTGAGTGCGTTTTCGGCTACGAGGGCACGCTGCGCACGCTCAAGGACATCCTGGCGTTCCAGCAGGTGGTAATCGGCGACACCCGCGCTGCCCTCAAGGACCTGCCCGATAAGCGCTTCGCGTACGTATTCGGCCGAATCCGCGAGGGCCAGGCAAGATTCTGGGTGGTGAAACAGGCCATCGCCCACGCCAAGATTTACCTGCTCAGCGATTCCGAATCCGGCCGCAAGCGCGTACTGGTCGGTTCGGCCAACCTCTCGGAAGCGGCATTCGGGGGGCGCCAGGCCGAAACTCTGGTCTGCTTCGAGGACGACGAGCCGGCCTGGGATCACTACCTTGGCATGTTCGAGCGGATCAGGGACCGGGCCTCGGATGCGATCGACCTGCCGCCGGAACGGATCGAGCAAGCCAGCATCGACCTGAGCCACGTGCCGGCGCTCGACCCCGGCGAGGTTTCCACCCTGGTTGTGGACGTCCCGCCGGCCCAGCCGGCCCCGGGTGAGCCGCGCCACTACAGCATCCCGATCCAGATCGAGCGCACCGAGCGGATCAAGCAGCACATCCCGCCGGTCGTGGCCAACATCCTGCCGGCGCCCAGAAACGGCCGCCAGCGGATGGACGTCCAGCTCCGGCGCCGAATCGTCAAGGAGCTGAGCCGCGTACGGGTGGTCAAGGGAGACGAGGAGGCGTCGCACCGCACTCTCTCGATTGACCGCGACACGGAATCAATCGAACTGCTCGGCGACCCGTTCCCGCTGGAATTTGACCCCGCATCGGCCGGGCGCGACGCTGCGGCGCTGCTGGAGTTCTTCGCCAACTACGAGGGTACCTTCGAAGGCGGCCTGGGCGTACCGCGCCTGCAGCGCGATTACTTCATCCTCTGGTGCTGGCTCTACTGTTCGCCGTTCATGTGCGACCTGCGTTCCATCGCCGGGCACCGGGGCGACATATTCCGATTCCCGGTCTTCGCGTTCGTCTACGGCAAGCCCTCCTGCGGCAAGTCCAGCCTGATCGACACGCTGATGACCTCGATGTTCGGCCGCGCCCACACGATCGAGAAAAGGAGCTTCACCAGAAGCCGGCTGCGCGATATTCAGTACGCCTACAAGCGGTTCCCGGCGGTTTTCGACGACATCAGCCGGTCGGCGA
>CAYXKQ010000189.1:2800-3692 GCA_964465715.1 uncultured Chloroflexota bacterium | reverse complement strand
CGATCCTCGACGACACCCGGCTCCGCGCGGTCGCCCCGACGCTCAATTTCCTCATCCAGCGGGCTGCCGCGGTAGTGGTCTACTCGCATTTCAAGCGCCCGTCCGGGCGGCCGGAACCGAGGATGTCGCTCCGGCTCCTGGCCGAGCCGCTGTCTTCAGTCTGCGATTGCCAGGTCGAATTCGCCGCCGATTGCGTTGGACCCGGATTGCGGGCCGCGCTCGACCGAGTCCGACCGGGCGGGCTTGTCCTGGCCGAAAACGTGCGGTTCCACGCCGGTGAAACTACCAACGATCCGGAGTTTGCGCGGGCGCTGGCGGCCCCGGGCGACCTATTCGTAAACGATGCATTCGGCGCCTGCCACCGCCGCCACGCGTCGGTGGTGGGAATCGCCGAACACCTGCCCGCCTATCCGGGCTTCCTGGTCCAGAGCGAGGTCGCGGCGCTGTCGGGGGCCCTTCAGGCGCCCCGCCGGCCGCTGGTGGCGGTCATCGGCGGGGCCAAGATCTCGACCAAGCTGGGCGTCCTTGAAAACCTCCTGGACCGGGTCGATTCGCTGCTGATCGGCGGTGCGATGGCCGGCAATTTTCTGGCCGCGCGCGGAATTGGCGTCGGGAGGTCGCTGCTGGAGCGGGGGATGCTCGAGCAGACCGCGGCGGTCGCCGCCGCCGCCGAGGCCAAGGGAGTGGACATCCTGGTCACCGAGGATGCCACCGTGGCCGCCGATCCCGGAAATGCCGACGAGGCGTCGAACGTCGCGGTCAGCGCAATTCCAAAAGACCAGATGATGCTGGACATCGGGCCGCGAACGATCGCCCGATTTACCGAGCGCCTGTCCGTCGCCGGCAGCGTCATCTGGAATGGACCGATGGGGATGTGCGAGGTGCCGGCCTT
>CAYXKQ010000189.1:0-2790 GCA_964465715.1 uncultured Chloroflexota bacterium | reverse complement strand
CAGGATCGCCACTCCCGGCAGGACCTTGCCCTTAAGCATTTCCACGTTTCGACCGGCGGCGGCGCGTCACTGGAAATGCTTGAGGGCAAGGTCCTGCCGGGAGTGGCGATCCTGGGTTAACCGCCCCGCGGCTGCGGACTGGATCAGGCCGCGATCGCGGCCTCGATCAGGGCAACGATCTGTTCTCTGCTGGCTACGCCCTGGTGTGATCTGATCGCAACGCCGCCGCGAACACCGGCCAGGGACGGATGGGTTCCGGCATTTAGGTCTCGACGGTAGGAAGCAAGGTCCGAATCGTCGTAATCCATGATCAGGAAATGGACCTGCCCGGCGTACTCGTCCATGAGTTCGCGGACATGCGGGCGGACCGCCCCACATTTGGGGCACCAGATTGCGTCGGTGACCCAGAGTACCGGCGAGTCGGTCGCCAGGACCGCTTCAAATCGGGCCTTGTCGTCGACATACCGGGCCAGGATCGAATCCCGGTTTTGCGGATCGTAGGGAGCCGGAACGGCGATTCCGTCCAGAGGTCCAGCAACCACGGCCACGGGCTCGGGGTCTGCCGCGGGAGCAACCGGCTCCGGCTCGGCTTCCGGCTCCAGGGTTGCCGGAGTGGCGTCGGGCGCGGGCGTGCTGGCGGCCGGTTCGGGATCCGCCGGAGCTTCAGGTTGGGTCGCGGGAGCAGCGGTTTCGGCCGGCGTGGCAGGCGCGGCGGGTGCCGCCGCAGCCGGCGGTGCAGTTGGCGCGGCCGGCGCGGGATCGTCGCCATTGCAGGCAATCAGCAGCGCCGCGGCGAGGCCGGACAAAAGGAACAGGAATTTGCGATTGGGTCGCATGCTGCCTCCAGCAGTATTGCCCGGCGATTGGGTGCCAGCCGATTGGCGGCGAGGGGAAGCAATTGGCTCCACGGTTGGGTAGGCGATGCTATCAAATGCCGCAATTGGCGCGCGTGTCCGGGCCCTCGGCCCGGATGGACTGCGAGGATTCCAGTTCGGGCGCGGCCGGGAGCTGCAGATCACCCGGATGCTATTGGTGAGAATGGAGGCGACTGCGACCCCTAGCGCGGTGGAGGGATGTCGGATCCATGACCAAACTCAATCAACGGCAACTTGCCCAGTTCCACCGGGAGGGTTTCGTGGTGGTCGAGGACCTGCTCGACCCGGTGACATACATCGACCCGCTGGTTGCCGAATACGAACGCCGCCTGGACGCGCTGGCGCAGCAGTTGCTCAGCGACGGCCAGATCCGGTCCGCCTACGCGGGGATGGAGTTCGGCACCCGATTGACCCGCATTTGCCAGGACAGCGGCCAGGTCCACTCTCAGTTCTTTGACTTTTCGTTGCCCCAGAAAGGGGTGACTATGGAGACGCCGATGTGGCACGGCCCGGCGGCTTTTGACGTGCTCACCGCGCCGCCGCTGCTGGATGCGGTTGAGTCGATCATCGGCTCCGAGATCTACTCGAACCCGACCCAGCACGTGCGCCTAAAACCCCCCGAACACCTGACCCCCAAGAACCCCGAAACCGGACTCGTGCAGCTGGGCGCCACCCCCTGGCATCAGGACAGCGGGGTGGTTACGGCCGAGGCCGACGAATCGGAGATCCTCACCGTCTGGATACCGGTCTGGGATGCCGACGAGGCGGCCGGCTGCCTGCATCTGGTCCCGCGCAGTCACATCGAGGGCCTGAAAGTGCACTGCCCCGGTGGCAACGCGACATCTCCATCGCAGCTTGGCATTCCGGACGATTTGTTCCGGATCGGTGATGCGATTCCGGTACCAATGCGGCGCGGCAGTGCGCTTTTCATGCACCGTCTGACATGCCATGGGTCACTGCCCAATCGCAGTGACCGGGTTCGCTGGAGCCTGGATCTGCGCTACAACCCGACCGGGCAGCATACAGGCCGTGCCGTGTTCCCGGGATTTGTGGCCCGCAGCCGCCGGGATCCTGAATCGGAACTGGACGACCCGGCCGTCTGGGCCGGCCTCTGGCGTCAGGCCCGCGCCCGCCTGGCGGGGCATGCCGATCCTTCCTACAACCGCTGGTCGGGAAATCACCCGGCCTGTGCCTGACCTGGCGCAAGCAAAACCAGGCGCATGCAGGGCCGGGGCCAACGCCCAAATCCGCCTCGGACGCCCAAGTGCCGACGCCAATTGGTTCTAACCGGCAAAACAAGGCCCGGCCGCCGGCCGCGATTTGGGTCAGAGGTTGCGGGCAAATGGTGGACCCAATCGGACTTGAACCGACGACCTCCTCAATGCCATTGAGGCGCTCTTCCAGCTGAGCTATGGGCCCGGGGCATTTTAGGTGCTTGACGGGCATTCGGGCAGGTCGGCGATGGGAGAATAAGGGGACCGTCGCGGGCAGTTTCCAGACTCAATCATTCGCAGGGCAAGTGCCAGTAGACCGAGCCGTCAAGATCCTGCTGCATGCCGGATTGGTATTGCTGATTTCCGGAGCGGCGCTGCTCGGCGGTTACGGGGCATTCGTACTGATAGCCGAAGTGGTAGGGGACGCCGACGTCCCGCTGGCGGTTCGAATCGGGCTGCCGGCGCTGGGGGCGGGCGGATTGCTTTTGCTGGCGGCGGCCCTGATCCAACAGCTAAAACGCAATCGCAATGAAGACTTCAGCGAGGTAAGGCATTGATAGTCGTGACCACTGAGACCCTCCCCGGTCGCCAGGTAAGCGAAACGCTTGGACTGGTTCGGGGCAACACCGTACGGGCCCGGCACATTGGGCGCGACATCATGGCGGGGTTGCGCAATATCGTCGGCGGTGAGGTTGATGAGT
>CAYXKQ010000188.1:0-3694 GCA_964465715.1 uncultured Chloroflexota bacterium | reverse complement strand
CCGCAGAGCGCCAAGTCCGAGCCCCAGCATTTCATCGAGTTCGCCGAGCGCCAGCCGGACTGGTCGGTCGTGGTCGGGCTGATCGGGGACGGACAGGAAATCCACCTCGGCGAGGAATCCGGTCTCGCGCTCTGGGCCGACGCCCTGCGCCAGAGCCCGGATTCTGGATCCTGGCGGGTGCACGGACCAAAGGCGATGGCCGGGCACTTTGCGGGCCTGGAATTCGCCGGCCAACCCGAATTGAGCCTCGACGAATCGATCCGTTCGCACTCAGCCTCCAAGCTGCACGAGTATGTCGCCCGCATCGTGGGCGGTCCCGGCCGGGCCGGCCCGGGGATTAAGGCGCTGGCCGACCAGCTCGAGCGCCAGGGCCACGACCTGCGCATTACCCGCGACCTGGAAAAAGCCAAGCGGTACCTGTGGGATCGCTATGCCGATGATCCCGAGGCGCGCTTCGGACTCATCGCCTCCAGTCGCGACAAGGATCTCGGCGCATTCGGCGTACCCAACGACTGGCAATCAACGCGCCGCGTCCGCTATGGGCCCTGGTACAACGATCCCGAGGATGATCCGAGCCGGCGCTCCTGCCGCCACCTGGACCAGGCCGTTACCGAATTCGGGGCCCAGGGCCTTGAGCTGGACGCGGTCCTTTTGGCCTGGGGGACCGATTTTCGAATCGCTGACGGGGCCTGGTCGATCGACCGCGCCCGCAGGTATCGCCCACGCGGGTATTCCAAGGTCCATGACGCGGCCGCGCTGCGCGCAAACGCCTACCGGGTGCTGCTTACACGCGGGCGCGACGCCCACGTGGTTTTCATGCCGCCGCTTGAGGAGCTTGACGGGACGATGGGATTCCTCCTGGCCTGCGGATTCCGCCGCCTCCGGTAAACCCGGCTCATTCACCTATCTGAGGCGGCGGTTGGCCTTGTCGTAGACGGAGACGACGGTGGGCTCACTCCGCTGCACCCCTGCAATGCAGGCCACGTGCGCCGAGCGGGCATTGAACACCTGGGGCCTGAAAAAGAAGATGGCCGAATCCCCGGGCCGAGCGCGATGGCCGGCGCTTGGATACAGCCAGGCGTAGTAATCGATCCAGCGCGCGCCCGGAATCTGGGCCGGGACGCGATTGTCGAGCAGCGCATCCGGCCGATCGCCTACCCATGCACCCGAGATCGCCCACGGTCCGTCGGTGCGGGCAGGATAGAAACCGCCTCCCAATACCATCACCCGGTCGCGGGCCCGGTGAGAAACCTCGGCAAGATAGACCTGCCCGGGCCGGCCGGCGTCGCCGCCGAACAATTGCTGCGGGGCCATGCCCCAGAACGCGGAACCGGGCTCGGCGTCAGTTCCACCGCGGGCTGCGATCAGTTCCATGGAAGCGCACGAAGAGTTGCCGGGGCAGTTGATCTGGAGCATTTCAATGCCCAGTTCATCCTGGACCCGCCGCGCCGAATCCACGACCGTTGCAAGGTTCGGCAAGGCTTTCAGCTTGCTTGTGGCAGCGTCGAAGTCGATCGTCGGGAATCCGGTGACGCCGACTATGCGAACTCCCGACAGGTCCCTGATCCGGCGGGCAACGTCGACCACCTGTTCGGCAGGGATACCACCCTCTTGGCCCGTGAATGCGAAATCTTTTGGTCCGGTGACCTTTAGCAGCAGGTCCTGGGAAACTCCCCTTTGCGACGCTGCTTCGGAAATCACCTTTGCGTTCTCGTAACCGTAGACCGTCCAGATGTCCGGCCGCATTGACAGCACTTCCGGGATCCAGTAGCGCGGAATCTGGGCCAGATGCCCCACGTGGGCAACATCAAATCCCTGCCCGCAAATGGCCCTGGCGCCCTCGATGTCGACGGCTACGAATTTTTCGACGCCGGCGGAGGCGATGGTTTCCAGGATCGAGGGGTTGCGATTGAACTGCTTGGTCATGGCATACAGCCGCAGGTCCGTCGCCTGAGCCCGTTCGACCAGCTGGCGGGCGTTTTCAGCGACAACCGCCAGGTCCACGACATAGCAGTCTGGGGGTATTTCGCCTTCTTGATGAAGCCGGCAGGCCGCCTCAATCAGGGCCGGGTTTGTCCGTTCAATGGTTTCCAGCATGTCGCCGGGAAGCCTCCCCGGCCAAGTTTGCGATCGCTGAACTTGCCCAATTCCGCGCAGCGTCCACCAGATTTTCCCGCAGACGGCATTGGATCATCCCGCCCGCCGGGATCGCCGACTCGCGGTATTGGTCAGATCCGGTGCTATGATTCCAGATCGATGATGCTTATGATGTCCATCAGATAATGTCCATATGCGCACGACTGTAACTCTCGACCCTGACGTGGCGGCAAGCCTGAAGGCGCTCGCCCGGGAAAGGGACGCTACGTTCAAGGAAGTTCTGAATTCGACCCTGCGTGCGGGTCTGGGTGCGGGCTTCGGTCAACCCAAACCCTTCGTGGTGCGAGCCAGTTCCTGGGGATCGCGGCCCGGCGCCGACTTTCGCAAGTCCCTGGATTTGGCGGACGAGCTGGCCGATGAGGAAATCGTGCAGCGTTGGCGGCGCTCGGAATGATCGTACCGGACGCCAATCTGCTCGTTTATGCCTACAACAAAGATGTTCGCGTGCACGCGGCCGCCGTCAGCTGGCTGGAAAAATTGCTCTCAGGTACGGAGACCGTCGGTTTCAGCTGGGCGGTAATGCTCGCCTTTCTCCGGATATCGACTAAGCGCGGACTGAACCAGACGCCGCTTGCTCCAGGTGCGGCATTGGACGTTGTCGATTCGTGGCTCAACGCTCCCCCGGCGCGGGTCATCCACCCGACCGATCGCCACACTGCGGTGTTGGCCGACCTTATGGCGGGACTTGGGATTACCGGAGACCTTTCCTCCGACGCGCACCTTGCGGCGCTGGCAATCGAGCATGGTGCGCTGGTGCACTCGGCGGATTCGGACTTTGCCAGGTTCCCGGGCTTGGACTGGGCCAACCCGCTAACCGGGGACTTTTAACCGCCGATCGTTGCCGCGTGCACGGAGCGGCGATGGTGTCGCCGGGTTTCCGCCACAATACCCGGGCGTCGTTCGCTGGCGCGCTGCGGGCGGCCCCACGGTCGCCGGCCCCGGCGCGTTACGACCTGGGAACCTGGATTTTTTGCTACCGGTTCGCGCGGGCCGTAGACTGGCCGCTTTCCCGCCGCACCCGCGATTGGGCTGCGGGCCCTGGTTGGTCTACCGGCCCCCATGTCCAATTTCGGATTTGGCGCCGTCGCTGGCAGCCTGCGAACTGCTGCGCCCATCTGATCCTTCGGTGGGATACCCGTCGCGTTTCCACCAGTCCAGCCCGCCGATGAGCTCGCGCACCTGGAAACCCAGCTTCAACAGCTTTAGCGCGGTCTTGGTCGAGGCGTTGCAGCCGATGCCATCACAGTAGCAGACGTGCACCCTGGATCTGTCGAGTGCAGCCGAAGTTTCGGAGTTGACTGACCGGTGTGGAAAGCTGATCGCACCGGGGATGTGTTCGGCGGCATGAGCATCGGCCGAACGACCATCGATCACCGTAATCGCCTCGCCCCGGCCCAACGCCTCGTACAGGTCCGCCGAATCCGTCTCGTAGGCGAGTTTGCGTTGCAAAAACCCAAGTTGTTCACTGTTGGCGTCCATCGATTGGCCTTTTGCTCTCGGATCTGGATTTGGCTGTTCGATTAGCTCCTTGATGATG
>CAYXKQ010000187.1:0-3734 GCA_964465715.1 uncultured Chloroflexota bacterium | reverse complement strand
CGCCCAGGCGCAATAGCGCCCTAACAAGCGATCGCAGATCTTCCAACTCAGGCTCCCGACTCAGTCCCGGAATGATGTGGCGGTGCCTGCGGGGAAGTTCGGTCGGTCGGTTTGCGGGCCTTGAAATAGAACATCGGCGTGAATATCCCCAATCTCCCACCAGCTACCAGGCTGTCGGCGCCTATATTCAGAAACGTCTGGACCTCGAGCGTGCCCTTGGGCACCAGCCGCAGCGGTTCAAGGACCCGCAACGCCCAGGTGGTCGCCCACCTTCCGATGGAGGTTCGCGGCACGCTCCGCAGGGACAGGTCGCGGCCCTCCAGGGCCCTGTACCACGGCGTGTCAGTATGGCTTTCGGGGGCCAGGTCGCGCGATTCGATCACCTCGAATCCGGCGTCTCGCAGCGCTTCGAGCACCTCTCCGGGAGATGCGATGCTGGGGAGGCTGTTGCCTTCCTCGATGTCCGCTTTGACGCGCTGGTGCTGAGGGTTCGCACCGTCGAATTCGGAGGTCATGCACCATTCGTAGCCGCCGAAATAAGCGCCCGGCTTAAGGACCCGCCAAATCTCTGCAAAAGCGCCTGATTTGTCGGGTGCGTGGGGCGTCGCCTCGATTTGATAAGCCGCGTCGAAGCTCGCCGCGGCGGCCGGGATCTGCATGAAATCGCCTTCCAGGAATTCGGTCAGGTTCCCGAGTCCGGCCGCCCGGTTATAGGCCTGGCACTTCTGAAGCTGGTAGGCGTTGTTGTTGAGCCCGACGACGTGGCTGCCGGTATCGCGCGCGATCGTGCGCTGGGGCCCGCCGTCGCCGCAACCGACATCCAGCACCCGCATCCCCGTTCGCAGACCGATCGCGCGGGCAAGGAACAGTTCGTGCCGGGTCAGCGACTCCTCGAATGATTCGCCCTCCAGGCGCGGGGCGAAGTGAAACGACTGTCCCCAACCGTATTCGTAGAAGTCGGTCACCAGGTCGTAGAAGCGGTTGACCATCTCCATGTAGTGCTGCTTGCGGAGCTCAGGCGATGCGCCCCGGGAATCGTCGTGGAACCCACGGTATTCGCGGGCCAGCGGCGCTATCTGCTGTTCATTGACGGACCGGGGGACGGGGTAGTGGAAGCGCTTGGGCATGGTCGTTGCCAATTGAATCGGCGGGTTATCTTCCGTAGAACTGCCGGTACCAGTTGCGCATCGCGTGAATTGGTCCATCGGACCTTGAGAGTAGCGGGCGCTTGCGGTAGATCTTCTTTTCCCAGATCGCAACGTCCCGGCGCCATTGCGAAACCCGGTTGCCAACCACGTAGCTGGCCAACAGCCGCGGAATGCGCGTTTCGGAAAACCAGGAAAAGTTGACCAGCTGCGTCAGCGGCGCCAGGGGGGTGTGGGTTTGAAACATCTTCATCCGACCCAGGTCCGCGATCCGGAAATCAAATTGCACGACCCCGCCTGGTCCGTGAAATATCACCCTGGTGTCGGCCCCGGCCTTCGAGAGCGACCTGCCGAAAACCTCAAGGCTGCTGCGGTTGTCAAAGTGGGCGCGATGCGGAAGCGCGCTGTCGTGCGACCAGCCGGCCTGGTGATGGATCTTGACGAACGGTAATCGTATGGAGGTCCAGGGGACATGCATTACATCGTGAATGTGGCCGAAGTGCTTGAAGTCCACCGAGTTTTGCGCAAATTCGATGATGTGCATCCCAACTTGGCCACCGCAGTGATTGCCGCGGTGGATGTACCGCCCGCTGTCGATCAGGTCCTGGGGCGGAAGCCGAAATAGGACCCGGTCGGGAATGTGTTCGGCGTGGTACATCACGACCATGCCGTAGTAGTCGAGCACTTCCCAGTGCGTTTGCCGCCGGGAAGGAAGCTTGTCGTTTCCGGGGATTGCCCGTATTCGGCCTTCCCCGTCCAGGCGCCAGCCATGGAAGGGGCATTGCAGCTGGTCACCGACCACGCAGCCGTCGGCCAGGTTCGCCCCCATGTGCGGGCAGAACGCTTCGACGGCGCTTATCCGACCATCGATCGCGCTGCGGAAAAGCGCAATCTGCTTGCCCAGGCATTCCACGTATTTGACCCGCCCCGGCTTGACCTCCGACGATGCCGCAATCCGGTACCAGCCGTCGGGATACGGAGGAGGGTAGGAAGCCTGGCGAACGCTCAGTGAGGGTCCACCCTGGGCGATTTGCGATCGGGAAGAACCACCCCTCGCCGTTGGCAGGCGCATCGCGGGAATCCCTACCGGCCCACAGCGGTCAATCCGCTTGGTCGGACGATCGCCATTCCCGCCGCCGGTTCAAATTCCCGACCAACCCTGCGGGTTGGCATCGAGGTCGAGACCCGTCCGTGCGCAGCTCCCTGGTACCGCCAGCCGGGCGCCAGCGGGTAGACGGCCAGGTCCTCGGCTGGGGCGGCCGCAGAATTTGGCCGCATCGGCTCCGGGCTCATTGAGTGGCGTTCGGTGTTGCATCGGTTGCGGGCATGTAGATTACTTGATATTGCCATCGCACCCGCGTGTGAACCCGGGAGTTCAAATTGAGCGCTGGTCGCGTGAGTGCACGGTGAATTGGTCCGGTCCGGGCTCGGGGGTCCGCGCTCAAGGCCCCAATCGCCGTGCGGTCGCCTGCCCGCCCAAAATGACCGCCACAGGCAAATCTGAGGCACATCCTGGCCTGCGACAGGTCCCGGGGCGCGCACGTACGCGCTGCTCCCGGCAACAGTGAATAGTGGGAACTCAAATGCTCAAACAGCTGGCTCCGCGAGACCTGCGGCCCATCCCCGCCCTGGCCTGCGCGGCAATCGTGGCGCTCGCCGTATTCGGGTGGACCGAAAGGACCGAGATGGTCGATCCCGACGGCCAGTCAGTCCCCTACCTGCCCTGGAAACTCTGGCAGATCGCTCCCCTGGTGATTGGGATTGGGGGCGTGTGGTGGGTGTGGCTCAGCACGCGGAAGGTCCCCTGGGTGCGCAGCCTGGCCATGGCCGTGCTGGCGGTCGTTGTTTTCGCAAACGCCTACGCCGGAACGTTCGGCGAAGACTGGGGCAACGTCTGGCGGACCGTGAACCCGATTTTCATCGGGTCTTCCTCGGTCGCCGCGGTGACCCTCTGGCGCTGCGGAAACCCGGTCTGTCGCACCGGCGCAGTACTCTCCGGCGGACTGGGGGCGCTGCTTTTCGCCAACGCCTATTTCATTGATTACGGGACCCTCTGGTACGCGCTCGACCCCCTGCGAATGCTCGCCGCTTTGGCGTGGGCAGCCGGGGCGGCCGACGCCGACATGGACCAGTCCTCCGCCTGATCCACGATTCCGCCGACAACCCCCACCAGCGGCCTTCGAAATCGCGGGTGCGGATGGTCCCGGGACTTGAATCGCTCCGACCAATCAACGAATTCGCGGCCCGCCATAGCCCGGCGGGCTCCGGCGCCGCGCCTCAGGTCGAGCGCCGGGTCACTTGCAAGATTCCGGAAATGGACCGACACGTGACCGGGTACTTGCGTCCCGCAAGACGCCAACCGACCAACCGGCCAAGGCGCACGGGGTGCGGTCGACCGACCGCTTAAATGCCACGACCGCCCCGCGCAGAAATCAGTCGCCAGCGGTCCGGACGGCTTATTGCCCAGAGGGCGTTTCCCGCCCAGCCTGACCTCCAACCACATTCATACAAATCTTAGGGGCGAATAATCACCCGGTACTGAGGGGCAGTGGCGTGCGCGGACACCCCGAAAGAGCCATCCGAGCGAAG
>CAYXKQ010000186.1:2345-3792 GCA_964465715.1 uncultured Chloroflexota bacterium | reverse complement strand
CCGAGCCCGAGCGGCCCGAGAAGGTCGCCATTCCCGATTCGATCACTGTCTCGGATCTGGCGGGCCAGATCAACATGTCCGGCGCCGAACTGATCGGGGAGCTGTTCAAGCAGGGGATCTCGGCCAACCTGAACGCGCCGCTCGATTTCGAGACCGCCAGTCTCATGCTGGCCGACCTCGGCGTCGAAGCCGAGCTGGCCGAGTCCGCGCCCGAACCGGACAAGGCCAGGGAGGACGACATTCCCGAGCCGGATGGCGAACGCGGCCCGCGGCCTCCGGTGGTAACCGTGATGGGGCATGTCGATCATGGCAAGACGACCCTGCTGGACACTATCCGCAAGACCGATGTGGCCAACCAGGAGGCCGGCGGCATCACGCAGAGCATCGGGGCCTATCAGGTAGACGTCGACGGCCGCTCGCTCACGTTCATTGACACCCCGGGTCACGCCGCATTCACCCAGATGCGGGCCCGCGGCGCCGGCGTAACCGACATCGTGATATTGGTCGTGGCCGCCGATGACGGGGTCATGCCTGAAACCCGGGACGCGATCGGGCACGCGCTGGCGGCCGACGTCAAGATCATCGTCGCCGTGAACAAGATCGACCTGGAAGCGGCCAACGTCATGCGCACCCTGGCCGCGCTGGCCGACGCCGGCCTGCAGGTCGAACAGCTCGGGGGCGAGGTGACCAGCGTTGAGGTGTCGGCCCTCACCGGGCGGGGTGTCGAAGAGCTGCTGGAGCTGGTTCTGCTCACCGCCGACCTGGATCCCCCGCAAGCGCGATTGACCGGTCCGGCGCGGGCCACGGTCCTGGAAACCCGCCTTGACCGCTCGCTGGGACCGGTTGCTACGGTACTGATCACCGGCGGGGTGCTCAGCGTCGGCGATCCGTTCGTGCTCGACGCCAGCGCCGGCAAGGTCCGGGTGCTGGTTGACCCGCGCGGAAACCGGGTGCGCAGCGCATCATCATCGATGGCGGTCGAGGTCGTTGGCCTCAAGGAGATTCCGGTCCCCGGCCAGACCCTTTATGCCCTCGAGAGCGACAAGCAGGCGCGCAGCATCGCCCAGGTCCGGCGCAGCGCCCAGGCGCGCGCCCAGGCGCGCAACTCCCTGGCCAATCAGTTGAGTCTTGAGCAGCTTGCCCAGCAGCTGTCGCAGGGCCGGGTACAGCAGGTCGACCTTGTGATCAAGGCCGAAACCGAAGGCGCCGCCCAGGCGACGGTCCAGGCGGTGGAATCGCTCTCGACCGAGCTGGTGCGGGTGAACGTTGTATTCCAGGGCGTGGGCGCGATCACCGAAAACGATATCAACCTGGCCACCGCGGCGTCGGCGATCGTCCTCGGGTTCGGCGTACAGGCGAGCGCCAACGCGGCTGCGTTGGCCGACCAGAACGGGGTCCAGATCCGGCAGTATTCGATCATCTACGAATTGATCGAGGATGTCGAAAA
>CAYXKQ010000186.1:0-2335 GCA_964465715.1 uncultured Chloroflexota bacterium | reverse complement strand
AAAGACCCTTGCCGGACGCCTGCAGCCCGAACTTGTCGAGGTAATCGACGGACGCCTGGAGGTGCGTGGAATCTTCAGGACCGAGCGCTCACTGAAGATCTTCGGCGGAATGGTCACCGAGGGCCAGATGGCCAATGGTGCCGAGGTCCGGCACTTCCGGGAGGACGAGCTGATCCAGACCGGACGGGTATCGGCGTTGCAGCGGTTCCAGGACCGGGTCAACTCGGTCGCGGCCGGATTCGAGTGCGGCATTTCGGCAAATCTCCGGCGCGTGGTACGAATCGGTGACGTCATCGAGGCGTTCCACGAAGAGGAACAACTGCCGGGTTAATCGCCATCCGGGCGGCCAATGTCCTACCGACCGCAGAAGATTGCCGCCCAGCTGGCCCGCGAACTAGGCCAGATCCTGGCCCACGAAGTCAGCGATCCCCGTCTGCAGCAGCTGATCATCACCCGGGTGACGGTTTCCGGGGACCTCAAACACGCACGGGTGCTCTACGGGGCGCCGGGATCATTGTCCGACGGGCAGCGTCTGCAGGCTGCTGTGAGCAACGCGGCCGGCTTCCTGCGTCACCGGGTCGGTCAGGTCATGCGCATAAAACTGGTGCCGGTGCTTGACTTTCGGCCGGATCGCGGCTACTGGGAGGGGATGGACACGGTCGAGCTGCTGGCCCAGCTTGAAGCCGAGGCCGATCCGGGAAACGATTGAGTCGGCCGCGATGGGCGGATTCGCTGTTTCCGTGTACAAGCCGCGCGGGATGACATCCACCCAGGTCGTACGCTCGCTCAAACGCGCCGGCGGTTTTGCCCGAATCGGGCACGGCGGGACCCTGGATCCGCTGGCCGAGGGGGTGCTGCCGATCCTGGTTGGCCCGGCCACCCGGATGACCGAGCACCTGCACGCCGGTTCCAAGACCTACCTTGCGGCGGTGCTGTTCGGGGCCACCAGCACCACCTGCGATCTGGGCGGGGAAATATCCGATTCGGATTCGGCGGTCCCGGCCCCCTGGCGGGTGCGGGATGCCCTGCAGCAATTCCGCGGAACGATAACGCAGACTCCCCCGCGCTACTCGGCAGTCCGCATCGACGGACGGCGCGCCTACGATCGCGCGCGGGCCGGCGAGCCAGTGGAAGTTCCGGCGCGGTCGGTGGTGATCCACCGAATCAGGGCGATCGAATTCGCCTACTGGAATTCCAGGGAACTTGCATCCACGGGTCGACTGGGGGGACTCTGCGGTGCGGGTCGACTGGTAGCCGCACTCGAGGTCGTATGCGGGACCGGTACCTACATACGCTCCCTGGCCCGCGATCTGGGCCGCCTGGTCGGCGGCGGCGCCCTGCTGGCCGGGCTCCTCAGGTCACGGGTCGGCCCGTTCGCCGCCGATTCGGCGGTCCCGCTGGCCCAGGCCGAGGCGCTGGCCCGGACGGGCAAACTGTCCGAAGTCGGCCATTCCCCGGACGAGGTCGCCCGTCACATCCCGGCGGTGCTCTTGGGCAGGGGGTTGGCGCAGGGGTTCGTCCACGGGGCATTCGCCCAGGTCGATGGGGCGGCGGGGCCGTGTCGGGTCTATGCCCTGGATGGCCGGTTCCTGGGCCTGGGTGAGGTGGATGCAGACAATGTCCTGCACCCGCGGAGGGTGCTGGCGGCCATCGCGGACGGCGCGCGGTGACCGCAATCTGGACCAAGTCCGACCCGGTTCCGGCGGGCCGCGAACTGGCGATATCGATCGGCAAGTTCGACGGAGTGCACAGGGGGCACCGCCAGCTGCTGGGCGTGCTGCGCAACCGGGCCCGCGAAAAAGGGCTGGAGAGCATGGCGATCGCCCTGGACCCGCACCCGCTCGCGGTCCTGGCGCCCGAGTCGGCCCCACAGAGGATCAACTCGCCCACCGACCGCGTCCGACTCTTGTCCCGGCTCGGATTGAACCACGTAAAAATGCAGGAATTTGACCGGGAACTGGCCGGGCTTTCGGCGGAAGAATTCCTTGGTCAACTGGCATCTGCCGGCGTGCGGATGGTGGTGGCCGGGGCCAACACCCGCATCGGTCGCCGGCGGTCCGCCGGCATCCCCGAGATAAGGGCCATCTGCACCCGGTTGGGCGCGACCCTGATGACAGTCCCCATCGCCAGCGACGGGGAAGAGTTCAGCACGGCCAATCTCCGCGCGCGCATCGGATCCGGGGACCTGGCCGGGGCCGCCGCCATCAGCGGCCGCCGCCACAGCCTGGTCGGCCGGGTTGAGCGCGGGGCCGGCCGGGGAGCCGAACTCGGGTTTCCGACCGCAAATTTGAATCCGGACCCGAAATTGCAAATGCCGCCGGACGGCGTATATGCG
>CAYXKQ010000185.1:0-3795 GCA_964465715.1 uncultured Chloroflexota bacterium | reverse complement strand
TGGCGCTGCCGCTCTCGCTATCTATCGACCACCGGGCAATCGACGGGGCCGATGGGGCCAGGTTCCTGTCCGCCCTAACCCGCGGCCTCGCCGCCCCCGGGCTCATCTGACCGGCATCCTGCCCCAAACAATCGGGAGACTGAATTGGCAACCGACCAGCACGCCTTGAGGGTCGCCGTCATCGGCGGCGGACCGGGCGGATACCCGGCCGCGTTCGCGGCCGCCCGGGCCGGCCACCAGGTCACATTGATCGACGAGAATCCGGCGCTCGGCGGAGTCTGCCTGCGCTGCGGCTGCATCCCCTCCAAGACGCTGCTGCACGCGGCCGACATCATGGCCGCCGCCGAGGGCGCCAAGCAGTTCGGAATCGAATTCGGCAAGCCACGCGTCTCGGTCGAGGGGCTGCTGGGCTGGAAAAACAAGGTCATCGAGCGCATGTCGGGCGGGATCGCCATGCTGGCCCGCCAGCAAAAGGTAACGGTGGTCTGCGGGCGGGCGCGATTTGACGGGCCGGGCCGCCTGGCGGTGGAAGGCCCCGACAGCCAGCTGGTCGAATTCGACCGCGCGGTGATCGCCACCGGTTCGAGCCCGCTGCGGCTCCCGATGTTCCCCGACGATCCGCGGATCCTGGATTCGACCTCGGCCCTGGAAATCAGCGGGCCGCCCAAGAACCTGCTGGTCGTCGGCGGGGGCTACATCGGTCTGGAGCTGGGATCGGTATACGCGGCCCTGGGCACCAGCGTGAGCGTGGTGGAGATGACGGCGGGCCTGCTGCCAGGCGCCGACCGCGACCTGGTGCGTCCGCTGCAGCGGCGCCTGGGGGACGAGTTCGAGAACATCTGGCTGCGGACCCGGGTCACCAGGGCCGGCGCCTTCCCGGGCGGAATCCGCTGCGAGTTCCACGGCGAGGACGCCGAGGTGACCCCGGCCTGGTTCGACCAGGTGCTGGTCGCGGTCGGGCGCCGACCCAACAGCGCCGATTTGGGCCTGGACTCAGTGGAGGTGAGCACCGACGAGCGCGGCTTCATCAGCATCGACAGCCAGCAGCGCACCAGCAATCCGTCGATATTCGCGGTCGGCGACGTCGTCGGCGGCTCGATGCTGGCGCACAAGGCAACCGCCGAGGCCAGGGTCGCCATCGAAGCGATGAACGGCGAACCGGCCCAGTTCGACCATGTCGCGATCCCGGCGGTCGTATTCACCGATCCCGAGATCGCCTGGTGCGGACTCACCGAGACCCAGGCGCGCGCCGATGGGCGCGAGATCCGCATCGTCCGCTTCCCGTGGGCCGCCCTCGGGCGGGCGACCGCGATGGGGCGCAGCGAGGGCATGAGCAAGCTCATCATCGACCCGGTCGACGAGCGGGTGCTCGGGGCGGGCGTGGTCGGGGTGGGCGCCGGCGAGTTGATTGCCGCCCAGGTCATCGCCATGGAAATGGGCGCGGTCGCATCCGAGGTGGCCCACGCCATCCATCCCCACCCGACAACCTCGGAATCGGTCATGGAAGCGGCCGAAGTTTTCTACGGAGCCAGTCCGCACTACCTAGGAAGGGTCGCCAAGTGATTCCCAGCCTCAGCCCCGACGCCTGCCGCGCCCGCCGCGACCGGCTCTGGAAGCAGGTTTCCTCCATGCCATCCGGAATCGAGGCGCTGCTGGTGTCGCGTCCCGAGCACGTGTATTACCTGACCGGATTCCTGCACGATCCCAACAACATCAACAACCGCGCCCCTCAGTACCTGCTCATCGACGCCGACGGCGGCGCGACGCTGGTGATCGACGGGTTCGGTCCCAACCGGCCCGGGCTGGCCCTGATGGCCGAGGAAGGCATCGAGGTGATAAGCGGGGGATGGGCGGCATTCGACCCGCTGGTCCCGCGCACCGTCGCCGCCGCGCGCGCTATCTCCGCTGAAATCGAACGCCGCGGCATCGGGCGTCTGGGCGCCGAAGCGGCCCATCTGCCACGCGCGGCCGCCGCCCAAGACGCGGTGGCGCTTGACATCGAACCGCACATCACCAGGATGCGACGCCGCAAGGACGACGACGAACTGGCGATCATCCGCGCCGCGATCGGGGTCGGCGAACGCTTTCACTGCGCCGCCCGCGAGCGGATCCGAGCCGGGGTTACCGAGATCGACCTGTACGCCGAGATCGTGGCCGAGGCGACCAAGGAAGCCGGGCAGCCGCTGGTGATGATGTGCGATTTCCGCTCCGGGCCGCTCATGCGAACCGGCCTGGGACCGACCCAGCGGGTCATCGAGCCGGGCGACAACCTGCTGCTCGACATCTACCCCTACATCAGGGGCTACCGCTGCGACATCACCAACACCCTGAACGCGGGCGGCCGTCCGACCGCGCTGCAGGAGAAGGCTATGGAGGCGTCGATCGCGGGATTGAACGCCTGCGCCGAAGCCGGCCGCCCGGGCGTCAGCGGCGACGACTTCTACCGGATCCAGACCGACGCGATCGCCGAATATGATCCGGCCTGGAAAAAGATGCAGGGCCATGCCGGCCACTCCCTCGGGCTCGAACACCCGGAAGCGCCGGACTTTCGCACCGGCAATACCGAGACGATTACCGAGGGTGACGTGATCACGTTCGAGCCGCACGTCTTCGGCGACCCCTTCCAGGGCTGCCGAATTGAACACAATTACGTTGTGACTTCCGATGGCCTGGAGCAGCTCTCTCAGCACGAAATCGGGCTCTGCTGATCAGGTAATTCCCAGCGCCGAGCGGTACGCCGGCCCGGCTCGTCAGATGGTGACGAATCCCTCCAGCCGAGCAGCCTCAACAAGGCGCTCGTCTCCGCAAACGAATTCGATCGCCGCGGAATGTTCGCTTACGGCCACGAGCGCGGCGGCCAATTGCAATGCGTCTGCCGACCGCAGCGGATGCGTTCGCAGCAATCGCATGGCGCGGTTTCGAACGCGGATATCGGCACCAATCTCAGTCCAGGAGTCGGCAAGTCCGGTCAAGCGCGCCCGCGCGTCCGGAGGAATGGCGTCGGACGATCGCGCGCCCCTTTCCAGGCGCGAAAGTGCGGACTCGCATTCGACCGAGGTTCCCCACCACGTAACGATCGATGGGTCCTCGCGGTGAATTCGGCGTCTACTCTCGCTCGTAACTTCGTCGACCAGTAGCGGAACAATCGCCGACGCATCCCAATACTTCAAATGCGCTCTTCGCGATCTGCGTTGATCAGGTCGGCGGCGCTCATCCCTTCAGGCATCGCTGGCCGATCGCCCGCATAAAACCAATCTAAGTCCAGTTTCCTGCGTGGTGGGCGGGCGATTCCCCGGGCGACCATGTCGGCCAGGAGTTCGTCGTCTCCGAGGCCCTCCAGGTCGTACGGAGCCAGGGTCGCAATCGGTCTGCCTCGCGACGTAATCAGAACCGTTTCGCCACGCTCGACTTCCTGTACATTCTGGCTATAACGATATGGCTAATCTAGCATTTTCTATTCCCAACTGGCCGCGTGTCACTTCCTCATTCAGGCGCGGCCACGCAGGACGACCTCTTCGGGGTGCTCGGAGAAATCGGGCCCATCGTACCAGGGGAGTTCCTCGACCGGCAACGCGTTGCCGTAGGTCGGGACCTTGCCGCGCGGCGCCGCCACATAGTCGATGCCGTTGGAGATCACGTGCAGGACGTTCCGGTCGTGGTAGATGGGAAGGGTCTCATGGCCGGGCCGGAAATAGAAGATCTTGCCCGCGCCGCGGTGAAAAACGCACCCCGAACGGAATACCTCGCCGCCCTGGAACCAGCTGACGAAAACCAGCTCGTCCGGCGCCGGAATGT
>CAYXKQ010000184.1:0-3800 GCA_964465715.1 uncultured Chloroflexota bacterium | reverse complement strand
GTTTGAAAACTTGAGCTTCAGCCGGAATTTGGGTCGAGGTTCGACTTCGATTAGACGGGCCATTGATCCAGTATTTCGTGCCTGATCGGGGTTCGACAGATCATGCGTTTTCGCGTGATTGTCGGTATTCGCCACCATCCATAAGTGGACTGATGAATTAGTCGAACTGCATTTGAATCAAATGACACTCGATTAAGGACCGTTACCGGCCTCGAACGGACCTGGCTGTATACCGTGTCCGTTGCGAAGCGATAGGGCGGTCCGAAGCCCGCAAATCTGGGGTACGCTCGCGATCGACGGTCGCTGAAATCGACTAGATGCTGGCTCATACGCACATTTGCGAGCTGGAATGACCGCCTGGGCCAGACAGCGTCGCGAAATTCCTATCTCCCCACACCAGACTGGCTCCCCAGGGTCGGATGTCGCCGTCGGCGGCACCCGATGCGACGAGCAGCGTGCCGGTTGCCGGGATCTGGGTTCCGGATTCGAAGACGTGGCTGATATTGCGATCTTCGTTGGAGAGACTCCATCCGCCCAAATCGAATCCTGCGGGGCCTTCGATCCGGACCAGCTCGGCATCGGCCTGACACCGGATTACAGAAGGCAGATTGGGTTGGGGGAATCCGCCGGAACCCTGTTTGGTGAACGTTAGCAACCAGGCGCTGCCGGCCTGCACTTCGACCAGCACGTCGCCGGCGGAAATGTCGCTGGTTGGACCCTCTCCGACGCGCAGGGCGATTTCACCGGTCCATCGCCCGGGCGGTGCCTCGGCAAAAAGCGGGGTGATCTCGGCGCTGTCCAGGGCATGCAACCGGCTGACGAAGATCCAGTTTGATTCGTAATTGACCGATGCCCTGGCCGTCCAGAGGCCGGCGGACAGCCGGATTGGCGTAGCGGATTGGCCGGTACCGGCGAGCACGATCGGTCCGGGCGCTGGTTCCCGCACCGTAAAGCCCAGCTCGCGCAACCCGCGAATCGCCGATTCACGTTGGTCCTGGGCCCATTTCTGGCATGGATCGAGCTGATTGGCGGCCGCGAATCCCAGGTAGTTGTCCACGTGGATTCGGTGCATTTGACCCAGGTACGATCCGCCCGGCCAGGCCAGATTGTTCCTGCAGAACTGCTCGCCGTCGTAGTTGTCGGCGAATGCGACCGAGCTCGACGCGAGCGCCAGCGCCAGGACAATGAAGGCGGTCGACAACATCCGCCCAACCTGCAATTTCGGCATGGAACCAGCCTTCCATGTCGGTCCAGCCAGGGGTCGGTGCGAAGCCGCCCGCAAGCCGAACCGATGAGTTTCAATCATTGTGCGTTGGTGCGGCTGATCCGGCGGCGGCGCCGGTCGCTCGGACCCCGGATTCCACCGGCTGGCGGGGGCTCAGCTCAAGACTTGGACCGGACCGCCCGATTTACTGAATTAGTCTTTGCCGCGATTGCCGCAACCAGCATCACCAGGCGGGGCGATCGCCTCAAGTGTCCGATCGGTCATAAATGCCGTAGCGGTGCTTGAGCGCGAGGATCCGCTCGAGCGACTCGTAAATGCGGCTTTCTGGTATTTCGCCGCCGGCCACCGCATCCAGAATTGCTCGCTTGACCCGGATTGGGTCGGTGGGATCGTCGGAAAGCTGGTTGGCGATCAGGACGACGTCTACGCCGGCCTTGATCGATTCCACCGCGGCGCGCTCGATGCTGTACTGCTCAACGATGGCTCCCATCTGCATGTCGTCGGAAAGGACGACGCCCTCAAAACCCAGCTCCCCGCGCAGGAGGTCGGTCACGATCGGCGCCGAAAGGGTCGCCGGGCGGCCCTGGGCGTCGAGCTCCCGATTGACGATGTGGGCGGTCATGACGGTCCCCTCGTAGCCATCTTCAATCAGGGCCTGGTATGGCGCCAGCTCCAAATCACGCACGTAGCTGTCGGTCACGTCGGTAACCCCCAGGTGCGTATCGCCGGCGGCGCTGCCGTGCCCGGGGAAGTGCTTCAGGGTGGCGATGACGCCGGCGTCTGTGTGGGCTTGGGCGAACGCGGCGGCGTGCGCGGAGACCGAATCCGGATCGTGGCCGAACGACCGGCCCAGGGCGCCGATCGCCGGGCTTTCGGGGTTGATGTTCACATCCACGACCGGGGCAAGGTTCCAGTTGATGCCCAGATCGCGCAATTGCGCCGCCATGCCGGTCGCCGCCGCAAGCGTCGCATCCGTACTACCCCCGCCGAGCGCCTGGTGACTTGGCAGGTCTATGCCAAAACCGTATTCGGGTTTAAGCCGGTTGACGATTCCGCCTTCGGCGTCTATGGCCACAAAGTAGGGAATCGGGACCTGAGCCTGCAGTTCGGCGATCAAGGCGCGCAGCTGGTTGGGCGATGAGATGTTGCGCGGCTTGGCACCCCCGGAAGGCAGGTCGTAGTCGAACAGGATCACGCCGCCGGGGGAGATTTCAGCCAGCCATGCGGTTGTCTCCTCGTTCAGCCGCTCCCCGGGCAGTCCGATCACCAGCATCTGGCCCACCGCGTCCTCCAGCGACAGCCGCTCATCTTCGCCGACGGGGTCGCAGCCGGCCAGGATCGCCGGGACCGCCGCGATCAGCAACAACAAACGCAACCGTTCACGAATGCGCCGGAGCGCCGCGGTTACCCCCGGTCGGTTGTGTCGGCGATGCAGGGGTTCGAAGCCTGCCCGGCGGCCGCCCCCTGGGCCGGCGGAAGGGTGTTTTGGCGCGCCCGGGTTCAAGATTGCCGGAGCTGACTTTGACGGTTAAGTGGGGGCATTACGCAATTCCCGCCTGGGGGTTTGAGGCCTTGGGAGCTGACGCGATTCGGCCGGAGTCAGTCCGCGGACCCGGCGCTCGGTCCTGAACGCCGGAGTCCGGGATCTGACCGCGATCGCCCGCCAAGTAATCGGTCCGATTCTGCGCTACCAACGCTTGTATAAAAGCCGTGGTGTGATGCGGCCGAGCATCCCGCCGACCCATGAAGCGAGGGGGTCATCATCAACGCTTTTCTGATCGCCGTAGTGGTGGGGCTCAAGTACCTGCTGCCGGTGCTGCTAATCCCGTTCCCGTTTTTCGCAGGATGGGGCAACTTCGTCCTCGACAGCGTCGACGGCGACCTGCTCATCCCGCTCGGACTCTCCGACCCGGTCTACCAGCTCATCGACAAGTCGGCCGACTACGTCACCTACGTCGGAATGGTGATTGCCGCCTGGCGCTGGCCGGTGCGCCGCGCGGTGATCGCCTTTTTCGTGCTGCGCACGGTCGGCCAGGCGCTCTTTTTCATAACCGGCAACGAGATCGTGTTCTTCCTGTTCCCGAATTTCCTCGAGCCGCTGTTTCTGGTCTATGCGACGATCCTGTTTTTCAAGCGCAGCGACGCGCCCGCTTTTTTCGCACGCCATGCGGTTGTGATCTGGATACTCGTGATCGCCTACAAGCTGCAGGACGAATTCATCACACACGTTGCCAACATCGATCGCTCCGAGTTGATCAGCCGCTTATTCGGCGGCTGATCATCGATTCGCCGGCCGCCTCGGCAAGGAGGGCGATGCTAGGAATGCGCTCCCGTACCCCGATTCCCGCCGAATAAATGACGGCCCGGCCATCCGGCAATTGGTTAGCGTCTTCAGATCCGTCGACGCGACCCGGCGCCGCCGACCGGGAGGGCGTCCCCATCCCGCGCTCTGGGTGCACCCAATATCCTTAGACATAGGCGCTTTCGTACGGATCCAAGACCCCTTGCGCCATTGACGAGGCGGAACGCTTTTACATGCACCTAGCCCATGCGATCAACCGGTTGCGCGCGCCGC
>CAYXKQ010000183.1:0-3819 GCA_964465715.1 uncultured Chloroflexota bacterium | reverse complement strand
AAAGCACGGTTTCGTACCCGGCCGCGTTCAGCAGATGGGCCCAGGTCGGCAAATCGCCGTGCAGAACGGTTGCGTTGTCCCAGGCCTCGATGTCCGGTAAGTATCTTCCGGTCATGAACGAGGCCCGCGAGGGGCCGCAGATCGGCGAATTGCAGTAGGCGTTGACGAATGTGGCCCCGCCTTCGGCCACCCGCTGCATGTTGGGAGTCTGGATGAACGGATGCCCGTAGGGAGCGGCGTAGCGGCGGGCGTGTTGGTCGCTCATCACCACCAGCAAGTTTGGTTTCCCGTGGTCCATTGCGCCCCCTTGACGGAGCGATCTCCTTTCCGCGCGGTCCTTGACTCACGCTACCCGCTACCGGCCCTCCCGTGGCGATCTGATATTGCTCAGACGGAGACTTCCCCGCCACCCAGTCAAGGGATCCGGCTGAACGGAAGATCCAGCCTCGGTCGACAAAACCCCGGCATAGGGCGCATTCAGCGCAGGGAAGTCCCCTTCGGATTGACTCGCTACCGAATGCCCGGCGCACGGCACGGATTGACTTGGCTCATACATCATCGAGCTAGCGATTGGGGGCGGAATGTGGACCCGGGCCCGGGCACTGGCCGAGTCGGCGCCGGTTAAAGCGGTGGTCGCCGCCAGCCGCCAAGTGAAGCCTCTATTCGTCGGGCCAGCGCCAGCGCGATGTCTTCGCGCCACGGATTGGCGACGATCTGAACACCAATCGGCAGACCGTCTTCCGATGTACCGGCCCGGACCACGGCCCCGGGCCACCCGGTCACGTTGTAGACCATTGCGTACATCGAACCATCTTTGTAGCGGGGGGTGTTGGAGAGACCGTGGGCGATCGCGGGATGAGCGTGTGCCGGGCACAGCACCGCATCGAACTCGCTGAGGAACGAGAGCATCTTTGCCCGGAATTCATCGATCCACACCAGGTTCTCGGCCAGGTCGGCCGGTGAGTGTTCGTGGTCGCCTTGGAAGTCAATTGCCTGCTGCAGGAGCGGGTGGCACCTCGTGGTCCCCGCCCTGGCAAGGGTGCGGCGCAGTTGGTCTCTGTGCATTGCGGCGTTGAAGGCGTGGATTTGCTCCCTCACAGAATCCAGGCAGGCCGGCCGCGCCTCTTCAACTGCGGTTCCGGATTCGGTAAGAGACGTTGCCGCGTCGCGGACCACGCCGGCAACGTCTGACGTTACGGGGACTTCGGGTAGCGCGGTGTAAAACGCCACCCGGAGTTTCGCCGGGTCGACATCTCCGGGGCCGCGCAATGCGACCGGGACCACGCTCGGATCTTTGCCGTCGGGCCCGGCCAGGATCGGCAATGCAAGGGCCAGGTCTTCCACGGTCCGCGCCATCGGGCCGAGTTGCCAGAGTTGGGAGAGGCCACCGGCAAAGGCGGGGTAGTGCCCGGTGCCGGGAACCCGCCCCGAAGTGGGCTTGATGCCGGCGATTCCGCAGAAGTGGGCCGGTCCGCGAATACTCCCGCCGACATCGCTGCCAACGCCCAGCGGAGACTGGCCGGAGGCGATTGCAGAACCCTCCCCGCCGCTGCTTCCGCCAGGGTGTTTGGAAGGGTCGTAAGGATTGTTGGTCCTCCCGTAAACGAGATTGTCGGTTTCGCCGGCAGCCGAAAGTTCCGGCAGGTTCGTCTTGCCGATAACGATCGCCCCGGCGCGTTTGTACCGGGCGACCACCGCCGCATCACGGCGCGGGACAAATTCGGCCCGTCCCAACGTACCGCCGGTGGTGGTGACCCCCGCCGTGGCGACGGCGTCCTTGATGGTGACTGGTACCCCGTGCAAGGGTCCACTCGCGCCGCCTTGCGACAACTCGGAATCCAATTGCCGGGCCCGGTCAAGCGCCGACTCGGCCAAAACAACCACGACCGCGTTCAGGGTCGGGTTCACTGCTTCGATTCGGTCCAGGTGCGCTTGGACTACTTCAACCGATGAAACCTGGCGGTCCCGGATCATCCCGGCCAGGCTGGCCGCGGATTCGAATATCAATTCGGCCATGGCCTATGCTCCCTGGTTGTAAGCGCTAACAGATCATCGCTCCGGACGAACTGCGCAGCCACACGGAAGATCGAGGCTGTCGACAGCCAATCGTGTGGCTGGAGGGCGGCCCGGATTCCGTACCGAAGTTGCCTATAGTCCATGGCGAAGAAGTCAATTGACCCTGGCGGCAGACTGATCCAACGGCACCAGTTTCCTTGCATCGGAGCTGGCTGGCAAGCTCTGTTCGCAAGTCGCATGATTCCTGGCCCACGAGTCGATTCAGGGTCCAGGCTCTGGCGCAGCTTGAGCGCGGCCGCCTTGTGCATCATGCTGGCCGCGATACTCGCGTCTTGCGCCGATCACAATGACGATTCGGACGCCGAAATTCAAGAGCCCGGCCGGGTTGAATCGACCGCAAACCGCGAAGATGTCCATGAAACGGTGACGCGAGGAATGTCGCCTCCTTCAGCCGGCCGGGCCTCCGTCGACGGGCAGGCGAACCTGCACGAAGAAGGGGTGCAGGGACTCGAGTCCGTTGCCAATTCAAATCCTCCGGAGAAGCCGGACAAGGACCAATCTCCCAAGGACGAGTACCCTTTCCTTTCTGATGGCAATGTGTCCGAGGTGACCGCCGAGCTGGCAGGGCAATTCGGCGGCAAAGTCCAATTCCTTGAACATCCCCAACGCGGAACCGCCTCCGTTCTGATCCTGCCGCGGAGATTCGTGGCCGGCGAGACACCGCTTATCGTTTCCCTTCATGGGTTCGGAGGGAATTCGGCTGACCACGCCCGGCACGTGCCGCTCCACGAGCGGGTCAATGCCGATGGGTTTGCCCTGTTGCTGCCCAATGGTCAGTCCGACCGTGAGGGAAACCGATTCTGGAATCCGACCGACCGGTGTTGCGACGGTGGGAAATCCGGGGAAGACGACTTCGCCTTCCTGACCCAAGTTGTGGCCTCAGCAAGGGCGGTAAAAGAGTTCGGACCGGTTCACTTCTTTGGTTACTCCAACGGCGGATTCATGGCTCATCACATGGCCTGCAAAGGCCTTCCGGGCCTGCGCGCAATCGTCAGCGTCGCCGGCACAAGTTATGTTGACGATGCAAGCTGTGAAGGGGCGCCGCCGGTCTCAGTACTACATGTTCACGGCACCGCAGACGACGTGATTCGGTTCGCCGGCGACGAGTCTGAGCGAGGGCAACCGGGCGAGGAGGAACGCGCGTTTTACGCCGGGGCCCGGGAGATGGTTGAGCGTTGGAGCCGGCTTGCCGCCTGCCCCTGGCCCGCAGACGCCCAGCCTTCCGCCTCGCTTGACCTAGACCAGTTCGTACCAGGTGTCGAAACGCAGGTATTTCGACTGGACCCTGCGTGCGGACAAGGGGTCAGCATCGAACTGTGGGTGGCCGAAGGCAGCGGTCATGCATTCGCTTTCGGCGATGCGTTCCTGGACGCCTTGATCGAGTGGCTCCTCGCGCAGGTTTGACACGTCCCGCATTGATTTCAACGCACGGTTTCCCAAGATCGCCGGCAGATAGGAATACCGCAATTGTGTCGGTGGACCGGATTCGCGGGTCGAAAATTGACAATTCCAATTGTCATTACCCCTGAGCTAATCGGGCCGATTCCGGGTCGCAATCCAGGGATCCGCACCCACAATTACGAGGCGCGTTACCGGCGCAGACGGAGTGATGTCGTGAGTCGGGCACCGGAGGAGTTTTTTTGATCGTGCACCCTGAATTCCCGGTAATCCGCGCATCGCACCTTACAAAGCGGTTCGGAAACATCCCGGCGGTGGACGATATTTCATTCGAGGTGCGCCGCG
>CAYXKQ010000182.1:0-3832 GCA_964465715.1 uncultured Chloroflexota bacterium | reverse complement strand
CAATGCTGAAGGCCGCGTTGTCCAGCCCCCGCTTTGCCGCAGCCTGCGCCGCCATCGCCAGCTGCCCGGGCTCGATGTCGATCCCGAGCAGCTGGCCCGGGGCGATCGCCTGCGCCAGCCCGACCGACAGCGACCCCGGGCCGCATCCCACATCGAGTACGCGCTGGCCGGGCTTCAGGTATGACGCCAGGTAGCCGCATGTATTGGCGACATTCCGAGACGCGAGTAACCGCAGGTAGGCATCGGAGTAACCCATTATGTAAAGATCGCTCATTTTGGGGACTCTCCCTGGACGCTTACCCTCACCGCCGCGCCGCAGTTACCGATGTCGGCGTCATTGACCTCGATCCAGGCGCAGTAATCGAAATGGGTGCGCCCGTCGCGCTCAATCTGGCCGGTTGCGCTGCGCGGCACGCCTATGTCCGGTGATACCGCAATCTGCGACAGGTTGACGCGTGCGGCAAGGCTAGTGCCACCGGTGACTGGTGCGCCGTCGACGATCAAATCGCACCAGCCGCCGCCGCTCGCCCGCGCAATCTGGCCGCCATTGGCCGGGCACGGTCCGTGCCAGCGCGGATGGCCGTAGGGAGAGCTGGTCGCGCCCTGTTGGCCGATCGCGATCGGCGATGGTTGCGATCGCGGCGGCGATGACGGTCTCCAAAAACAGGGAGGGGCAGGTAATTCTCCCAAGCGCTTTGGTCATGTCGTCAGGCCTTCCTGTTTCGCCCGAATTACCGCCAAAACAACGCGCCGGTATCTGATTGCGGTCGTTGCCCATGCCATCACCATCGATTGCTCAAAGGGCAATGTCATGGGTCGCAACGACGGATGGTGGGCCACATTGGAATCGAACCAATGACCTCGCCCTTATCAGAGGCGCGCTCTAACCGACTGAGCTAGTGGCCCCGGCCAGCGGATTTTAGTTACTGCGGAGGCTGCGCGGGCGACCCCGCCCCTCCGGCCGGACCGCAGGTGGCACATCGACACGGAACCGATCTTGCCGAGATTGTGATCAGCCAGATTCCACAAGGTCCTTGATCCTTGCCAATGCGGCGCGCAGATTGTCGCGGGAATTGGCAAACGAGATGCGCATGCCGGTAGCGCCGAATTCGCCGAACGCCGACCCTCCCAGGACCGCCACGCCAGCTTCATTTAGCAACCGGTCGGCCAGTTCGCCGGCGTCCGGCCCAAATTCCGGAAACGCATAAAAGGCTCCCTCCGGCCGCGGGCAGTGTACGCCATCGATTTCGTTGAGCAATTCCACCAATATGTCGCGCCGGGCGCGAAATTCCTCGACCATCGCGTGCACCGAGTCCTGTGGTCCGTTGAGCGCTTCCACGCCGGCAATCTGGACGAATCCGGCGGTGCAGCTGACCGCGTTCACCTGCAACTGGGCCATCGCGTCGATGAGATCACGCGGGCCAAGCGCGTACCCCAATCGCCAGCCGGTCATGGCGTAGGACTTTGAAAAACCGTCCAGAATCACAGTCTTGCGGGCCAGGTCGCCGTATTGGGTTATCGAATGGAATTGCTGGTCGTAGATGATGTCCTTGTAGATCTCATCGGCCAGGATGACCACATCGCGGTCGGCCAGCAACTCGGCCAAGGCGGCCATATCCTCGCCGGTAAACGCGCCCCCGGTCGGATTGCCGGGCGAGTTGAGGATCACCAGGCGGGTTCGATCCGTAAGGGCGACCGCGAATTGCTCCACGTCGACCCGGAAGTTGTTCTTGGCCAGCAGTGGCATTGGCACCGGGGTAGCGCCGACGAACTTGATCATCGATTCGTAAATCGGAAATCCGGGATTCGGGTAGATGACCTCGTCGCCCGGCTGGCAAAGCGCCAGGATCGTATAGAACATCACCGGTTTGGCGCCGGGCGTGACCAGGACTTGATCGGGACCATGTTCGATCCCGCGGCGCTCCAGCGAGTTGGCGGCTATGGCCTCGCGGAGCTCGGGGAGTCCGTGCGCCGGTCCGTAATGGGTGTAACCGTCGCGGATCGCCCTGACCCCCGCTTCGACGATGTTGCCGGGGGTTTCGAAATCGGGTTCCCCGATCTGGAGGTGGATGATTTCCCGGCCGGTGGCTTCCAAGGCCTTGGCCCGCGCGAGAACCTCGAACGCGGACTCGGTTCCCAACCTGCTCATGGCGGTGGCAAAGCGAGTTTGATTGATTGGTTGCGCGTTCGGCATGGACATGCATTTGGAGGTGCGTACAGAACAATTTATGTTCGCAGACACGGCGGCGCGCCGGTGCCTGTTCAGTCGCCTCGATAACGCATCCAGGCAACCGCCAGGCCCGCCAACAACAGGGCCGGAGGCAGGGGCCAATAGGCGCCGAGTCCCATCCGCAATCCGGCGAACGCCAGACCGGTCGCCCCGGCCAGGGCCAGACCGACGAATACTGCATCTCGCCAGGGCAGGCCGTTCGCGTGTTGGCGGCTTGACCATTGACAGGCACCGGCAAGTCCCGCCAGAAATCCGGCCAGCGTTGAAGCCGAATAAAAGGCGATTTGGATCGGCAGCGCACTGGGATCGGCAATCAGGAGCAGGGTGACGGCAATCGCTACACAGGCCGCTGCGCCGAATGCCCCCGCGCACGGGATCGTCCCGGCGAATCGAGCAATCGATGTCCGGGGAAGTCGAGCTCCGGCAATCCGTCGCGGTTGACGCGCCAGCGCGTGAAGCTCAGTGGCCCGCACCGCTCAACTCGAATCGCGAATGGCGGCTCCCCGCCGACTGCGGGGCGCTACCGAACTAAATCGGATCAAGCGAATGCAGCCGGCGGAATCCGGCCTCGACGAACGCCGACCGCTCGCTCAGCACCAGGACCTGCGGGATCGAATCCAGCATCGGATTGCGCACCAGCGTGTCTGCAAAGAGCTGGCGCAGTCGCTCGGTGGTGAGGGCGCCGGGATCGTCCAGCACGCAGAATCCCGGTATTCCGACCATCTCCGGTGCTCCATGGGTAAGTGCGCGGGCCAGCCACAAGAGCAGCGATGTCTGCTCAAATATCGCGCTTCCGCATTGGGCCGCCCCGATCCAATCGCCGGCCGATTCGTCCCAGAGCTCGATTGAGCCCCCGGAGGCAACGCGCAGGTCGAAAAACTGCCCGCCGCTCAATTGCGGTAGCAGGTTGCGCGCATTCTGCAGGGTCCGGTTGGTGACCCGCCTCGCCAGCGCCGAATCCATTCCCCGCAGGGTCGCGGCCAATTTGGCGCGGATCCGCTGCCGCTGTTGAAGCCGTGCCAGATTTAGTTCGGCCTGCCGGATATCAGCTTCGACCAGCGGTCCGGAATCGCCTTCGGTGAAAACCTGCAACGAACCATCAAGCCGTCCCAGTTCGCCATCCAAGCTTTCCAACTCAGCTTCCAGTTGACGCTTACGCGCTTCATCTCCCTGGCGATCACGCGCCTCGATCAGCGCCGATTCCAATTCCATGTCCAGTACGCGGGTCGCCTCGCCGGCTTGGGACTCCAGAGCGGCCACCTTCTCATCAAGGCGGGCGGCGCGCTGCCGGGCATGCGAGAGACGCCGCTCAAGGGCCGGATTGGAAGCAACCTCCACCGCGTCGCGGTCGCCGCTGTCTTGCAGGACCGACTTGCGCAGCGCCGCCACTCGGTCCAGGTCCAATCCAAAATCCTCGAAACCTTCTTCCGGGGCAAGCTGCAGTAGCTGTTCGCGACCTTTTTCCAGCAGCGCCCGTATCCGGGCTATCTCGGATTCAAGCTCCTGCGTGTGGGCGATTAGGGCCGGGGGGTCATTGGCCATGCGTTCCAGGCGAGCGACTTCAGTCTCGGCGGCGGTCAGGCTGCGTTCGATTTGCTGCAG
>CAYXKQ010000181.1:0-3868 GCA_964465715.1 uncultured Chloroflexota bacterium | reverse complement strand
GGTCGCGATAGCGGCCTCGACCGCGTTCATCACCCCCTTCGGCCACCAGGCCAACCTGCTCGTCTACAACGCAGGCGGCTACAAGTACCTTGAGTTCACCCGCGTCGGGCTGCCGCTGACCCTGCTGGTGATGGCGGTCACGGTACTGATGGTGCAGTGGGTCTGGCCGATATGAGTCTGGACCTGGGCGTGCGCGGCCAGCCGGCCGCGTTGCGGCTGCTGCAGGTGATGCTCGAGAGCCAGCGCCTGCCGCACGCGCTACTTTTCACCGGGCCGCCGCATTCCGGCAAATCGACCCTGATGCGGGGTCTGGCGGCATACGTGAACTGCGCCGCGGCCGGCCCCAACGGGCCTTGCTGGACCTGCCCCAGCTGTCGCCGGATAGCCGACGGGGCTGATTTCGATGTGCGCAGCATCGAAGTCGAGGAGGGGCATGGACGGATCCAGATCGAGCAGGTGCGCGAATTCGAGCAGCGTGTGGCCCTCACCGCGGTCGGCGGCGGGTTCAAGGTTGCAATGTTCCCCAGCGCCAATCTCCTCACCGAGAACGCCGCCAACGCCCTGCTCAAGACGCTCGAACAGCCGCCGCCGCACACCCTGATCATGCTGGCCGCCCCGACCCGCGACGCGATCCTGGCCACCGTCGCCTCGCGCTGCTCGCACCTGCGTCTTTACCCACTTTCCTCAGGCGAACTGCACGCGCTGGTCGTCGAGCGGACCGGCGCGACCGGAGCGGATCTGGAGCTGGCCCTAAAGCATGCATTCGGGAGGCCCGGCTGGGCGATCGACATCCTCTCGGAGCCCGGGCGGATTTCCGAGTTCGCGAGCCAGGTCGAAACGATGTTGGGGGCCACCAGTCGCGATTGCTCCGATGCCGATCGGCTGCGGACCGCCGCCGACGTTGCCACTAGCGGGCGCAGCGCCGCCGAGCGGCGCCGCAACGCGATCGGGATGCTGGAATGGCTGGAACTGGCGCTGGCCGCACGGCGGCTCCCGGAGGGGCTTGAACAGTGGGCCGCCGACGCGGCAACCGTCCGCACCGGGCTGATGCGTTTGCAGGGCAATACCATGGTCCGGCCCGCCGTCGAGGCGGTGTTTCTGGCCCTCGGCCGCGACCGGCCTCCCTCCGGGACGGCCGGCGCAAGAACCTAAACTCAAAGCCAAGACCATGACCCTCCGGGGCCGCGCCACCGGCGCCACGCACCCGGAAGAAACTTCCGACTCCCAGTTTCAGTGCAGATTTCAGACAGACGGCGGCCGCCATGCCGACGGTAATTGGCGTGCGTTTTCGCACCGCCGGCAGGCTCTACTACTACGACCCCGACGGTAGCGAATTCCAGGCCGACGACCTCGTCCTGGTCGACGCCGGGAACCGCCGGGAACTGGGCCGGGTGATCCTTGCCCCTACCGAGATCGACTCCGGCGAGTTGCGCGGGTCCCTGAAGAAAGTGCTCCGCCGCGCTACCGACGAGGACCGCGCCCAGGCCGAGCGACTGAGCGAACGCGCCGATAAAGCCATGGCCGAGTTCGCGGACCTGATAAAGGAACGCGGACTCCCGATCAAGCCGATCAAAGCCGGCTGGAGCATGGACAACAGCACGCTGACATTCAACATCGCAACCAGCGGCCCGGTCGCCTATTCGGAGCTTGCCGCCGAACTCGCCGGCCGCTTCCACGCCCGGATCGAGCTCCGCCAGGTCGGTTCGCGTGAGCGCGCCGCCCTGGTCGACGGCCTCGGTCGCTGCGGGCTTTCGCTCTGCTGCTCGTCGTGGCTGACCGAGCCGGGCAACGTCACCGTGCGCATGGCCAAGAACCAGAACCTGCCGCTGAACCCGGCCAAGATCTCCGGCGTCTGCGGGCGCCTGCTCTGTTGCCTGCGTTACGAGCACGAGATGTACGTGGCCGGCACGGTCCCGCAGCGCGAACCGCCGGACCGGGTCGGGATTCCGGACCTTTTCCTCGGCGGAACGCCGCTGTCTGAAATCCCGATCGTGGAGGAGGCGGCACCGGAATCGCCGGAGGAGTCCGCACCGCGGCGGCGGCGGCGTCCCGGTCGGCGGCGGCGCTCGCGTCGGAGCCGCCGACGCGGCCAGCGACCGCGCTAGGGCCGCGCCGGGCCGGCCCAGACGTGCGCGACCCGTCGCTGATCCAGTCGCGCGCCCTCCGACGGGCCCGGCAGCGCACGAGCCGGCGCCAAACCCTGGCTTTTGCCATCGCGGCCGGTTTCGGATTAGCTCTGCTGGTTTTCGTGCTTCGGCAACCGCCTGCAGAACCCGCCACCGACCCCGGCATCGAGCCCCTGCCGACGCTTGCCCCAACGCCCGCTCCGACCCGGGCCCCGACTCCCGTCCCGACCCCGGCGTCCACGCCGGAGCCGGAGCCGCAACCCACCGCTACCGCCACCCCGACTCCCGTCCCGACCCCGGCGTCCACGCCGGAGCCGGAGCCGTTGCAGATCCCGCCCGACCATGCGGCAGTTGACGCCGACGTCGGCCTCAATGTCCGCTCCACAGCCGGATTCGAAGGGGAAGTGCTGCGGGTGTTGCCGGACCGGACCATCGTCGCCCTTTCGGGGATCTCCGAAGACGATTCGGCCGGCACCTGGTACGAATTGGCCGAGGAGGGCGGCGGCTGGGTGCTGGGCACCTACCTGCTGTTTCCGCCCGAAGACGGGACCGACTCCGCAGGCGCGTAATCGGAATAGACTTTTGGCGCCGGTCGATCCAGGCCGCCTCGACAACACCGGCGGCTCGATCCCACATCACCAAGTCCTCCGTCCCGCTTTCTGACTCCATGTCTTCCCGCCCGCTCTACTACGACGACGCCTATCGGCGCGAATTCGAGGCCGCGGTCGTGGGTTCCGAGGGGCAGGCGATCTTCCTGGACCAGACCTGCTTTTACCCGCGCGGCGGCGGCCAACCCGGGGACAGCGGCGAAGTGGAAATCGACGGCGACTGGCGCCCGGTCGCACCGGTCAGGCGGATCAAGGGCCAGATCGCCCACGTCGTCGAGGGCCGGATCCCCGAGAAGGGCACCCGGCTGCGCGGCCGGATCGACTGGGATCGCCGATACCGCCTCATGCGTCTGCACACCGCCCTGCACGTGCTCTCGCAGGTGGTCTTTTCCAATTACGGCGCTCAGGTGACCGGGGCCAACATCGCCGACGACGGCGCCAAGGCGCGGATGGACTTCTCCCTCGAGGGAATGCGGATCGCCGACATCCTCGCGGACCTGGAAAAGGACACCAACGAGCTGCTCGCTCGGGGCGCTCCGGTCAAGACCTACGAGCTGCCGCGCGCTGAAGCCTTCCAGATCCCGGACCTGATCCGCAGCCACATCAACCTGCTGCCGGAATCGATTACCCAGGTGCGGATCGTTGAGATCGTCGGCATCGACCTGCAGGCCGACGGCGGCACCCACGTCGCCTCGACCGACCAGGTCGGGACCGTGAAGATGATCGGCGGGGCCAACAAGGGCCGCATCAACCGCCGTGTCGAAATCGCCGTGGCCGACTGAGGATGGCCACGCCGTTCAAGCGCCCGCCGGCCCAGCCCGACCTGCCGGCCATCGAGAAAAAGATCCTGGGTTTCTGGGAAGAAAACCGGGTCTTTGACAAGCTGCGCCAAAAGAACCGCGGCGGCCCGCGGCATTCCTTCATCGACGGTCCGATCACCGCCAACAATCCGATGGGCGTTCACCACGCCTGGGGACGGACCTACAAGGACGTCTACACCCGTTACCGGGCCATGCGCGGGTTCGACCAGCGCTACCAGAACGGGTTCGACTGCCAGGGCCTGTGGGTCGAGGTCGAGGTCGAGCGGGACCTGGGCCTGAATTCCAAGCGCGAAATCGAGGAGTTCGGGCTCGA
>CAYXKQ010000180.1:0-3869 GCA_964465715.1 uncultured Chloroflexota bacterium | reverse complement strand
TTACGCCGTTGAACCGGGACTATTCGGTCGACACGGGCGCCATCACGGCGTTGATCGAGTTCTTCATTGACAACGGTGCCCACGGCGTGGTCGTGCTGGGCAGTTCGGGGGAGTTCCAGGGAATCGCTTATGACCAGCGGCGCCGGACGCTCACGGCCGCGGTCGAGGCTGCCGCCGGCCGGATACCCGTGATCGGTGGCGCCGGACTACCCAATCTCTGGGCAACCATCGAACAGATCCAGGAAGCCGCCGACTGTGGAGTCGAAGCTTCACTGGTGACCCCGCCCTACTATTTCCCGATCGGCCAGGACGAAATAGTCGACTGGTTCGCACGCCTGGTTGAGTCTTCCTCGCTCCCGATCCTTTACTACCATTTCCCGGTGATGACGAAGTTGGTGGCCGCCCCACCCACGGTCAAGCGACTGGCCGATTGCGGAGTTGTCGGGCTAAAGGACTCCGGCGGGTCGACCGCCTGGTTGCATTCAGCTATTGCCGCGACGGCGTCCAATCCGGAATTTAAGGTCTTCATCGGTGGTGACGGTCACCTATTGGACGCATTGGTCAACGGCGGCGCGGGCTGTATCGGCCTCACCCAAAACGTCGTCCCGCACATTTCGGCCCAGCTCTATGAGGCCTACCGCGCCGGCGACCTGGCGTCGGCTGGAAAATACCAGCGCCAGGCAGTCGAGTTTTCGAACCAACTCGGGGCCGCCCAACTCGGCCAGCCCTACGCCAAGGCCGTGCTCTGGAAAATGGGGCTGTGCTCACCGGTGGTGGCGCCACCGATGCAGCCCTTGTCAAGCGATGCCGCTGAAGCGGCCTACGCCAGGGTTGAATCGCACCTGCGCGTGCCCGTCAGGAAGTAACGTTCCGCTGAGCGAGGTGCCGCCGCCGGCGGGAGAATCGCCGCCTGAATCGACCCTGTCGGTCGCCGACATCGGGCCGCGACTGCGGATCGGGGAGTTCGAAACGCTCGGTGGAAGGCGCGCCCTGACCGATCTGGTGGATGCGCCCTACCCAGGGGGCCCGCTCAAGGATGATTGGCGGCGGACCTGGTCGCGGGCGCCCTCAAGTACGTCCGCAGTGGGCAATACGTATGCCGCGATTACCGGTTCGGAGATTGCGCCCCCGCTGGGGGCGGTGCTGGTGACTGACCTGGCTGCCGCGGAGCGCCGCCGACTGGTTTCGGCAATGCGTGGCCAGGGATTCCTGGTCGGCGACAGCGTCGCGAAGTTGGCTACTGATTTCCTGCACCGAAATGACCCCAACGAGCTTGCCGAGCGGATTCGAACCTCGCGGGCTGCGCTCGTCCTGATCGCTTTCGCGGGTCCGCAGGGGATTGCCGCCACCGAATTGGCGGCACAGACCGTGCTGCACCTCTACTGCGAGGCGGCGCCATTGCCGCGGCCGGTGGTGGCGCTCATGGGTAACGAGGCGACGACTGCCGGGGCGCGCCGGATTCTGGACCAGGCAATAACGGTCATCACTTTGGACCCGGACGCCGCCCAGCCCGCCAACCTCAAGGCCCTGCACCAGCAATTCGCGTCTGCTTACCTGGTGGCTAACGCTTCGCTCGCGAATCGAAGTTTGCCGCCGCAGCTGGATGATCGCCCGGTCATTCCGATAACCGCGGCTTTGCGGAGGGCGACGTGGCGACTCTCGCACCTGATGGGTCTGCGCCTGGCGGTCGCGCATGTCGAAACCCGCGGGGTCACGCTGGCGCTGGCCGATAGGGGATCGGTCAGGATCGCCAACTTCGGGTACGTTGCCGGCGGGCACCAGGGCGGCCATTTCGGCCTGCAGCTGCCCGTCGATGAAATCGCGCGCTGGCTGCCAATCGGCCTCCCGGAGGCTGACATTCGCGCCAGCCTGCTTGAGCGGGCCGGGCGCCCCTGGGGCGTGCCATCCAGGCACCGCGATCGTTTGATCCAGGAAGCGGCGATCGTTGCCGGGCTGGCGCGGGCCCGAACTCAGTTGCGCCTGACCGAATTCGAATGCGACCTGGTAGTTGCCAGCGGCGCCATGCTGGGCGTCGACTGCGCGCCCCTGCCGGCGGCGGCCTGCTTGCTTAACGGTCTCCTGCCGGTACGGTTCTGCCAGTTGGCCCAGGACCAGGCCAGCGTTCTGCCGATGCTTGGGTGCATGGATTTGCTCGGCGAGCCCGTCGATCCCTCCGACGCGTTGGCACCCTTGGCAGTGAGCATCGCCCCTACCGGCGCCGCGCGGGTCAACGAACCGGCCCTGCACGTTGCCGTGCAGCGGAATGATGGGACCAGCGTTGAAGAGGTTGTCCCGTTCGGCGCTACCCTGCGGGTGGCGGCCCTGGCCGGAAATCCCGTCCGGATCGGCGCCATGCCGGCCGGTGGCCTGGATGTCGGTGGCGGCCCGGGCCGGGCGGTGGGGCTGTCCCCGGTTGTCGACACCGGGGTGGGCGGACTGCTGGTCGACGCGCGCGGCCGGCCGCCGGCCGACGGCGCCGACGCTGATGAACGGGCCCAGCTGGTGCTGGCTTGGCTGCAGGGACTTTCGGTTTACGGGCCCGATTCGCCTGCCGTGTTCGGAGCCCCGGAGTGAGGGACGCGGCGCTGCTTGGAACGCTTTCGATTGACCATCGGTTGCCGGCCGGTTCCCGGTTGCTCTGCAGTCCCGGCCAGATGGTAGATCCCGGCGCGCCGATCGCCGAAGTTAGCGCAGCGCGGAAAGTCCTTGCGGTAGCCCTCAAACATCTGGAGGGCGCGGTCGTCGGCGATTCGGTTCCGGCCGGAACAACCATAGGGGCCGAGCGCGGGTGGCGCGGGCGGCGCCGGGAAATCGATTGGGATGCCCGGGTGGTGTCGCTGAACCAGGCCGGAGGATTCGCGTTCCTGAGCGGACCTGAAATCCGATCCGAAATAAGGGCGCGAATCGGCGGCTTGGTCGGACCGGGCAAATCGGGTCAGGTCGTTGAGATCACCGGTGAGGGACTTGCAATGTACTGCCCGGTGGCGCGCGGGCCGGGGGTATTTGGCACCCTGGAGCTGCATGGCGGCGATGAAGATGAACCGCCGTCAACTTATCCGGACGCCACCGTACTGGCGGTGAGTGCCGATTTCGATCCCGTCGAACTGCCCGCTCCCCGGCCCGAAAACCTGGCCGGATTGATCCTGCCGGGGATGCCGGCCTCCTGGCTGGCCGCGGAAACGGCCATCGCCGACCCAGAGGACGCCGCCGGCCCGGCCGATTTCACCTACGGCGTAATCGAAGCGGTCACGGCGAGCGCGCTGCCGGATTCGCTGTGGTCGGTCCTTGCGACGTTTACGGGATGTCCGGTCAGCCTGACCGTGGATCCAGATTGCGGAACCGGCGAGTTGATTGTTTCCGGGTCGGCGGGCGAGGTTGAATTCGACTGCGCAGCGGTGCGCGGGTTCGGTCCGCACGGGACCATCACCGGAAGGCGCGAGGACGCCGACGATGGGTTGGCCGTACGGGTCGCCGGCGGAAGGCTGCTCGAAGGAATCCGGGTGTTAGCCGGACCGGACGCTCACGCGCTGGCGGCCGCAAATGTTGAGAGGATCATTTCGCGTTCGCCCTGAAGCTCCGTGCGCGATCAATTGCCACCGGCTTCGCGCTGCATGTGTTGCGGGGCCTTTATGCCCATCAACCCCAGCGAGCGGGCAAGGGTTATCCCCACCGCTCTGGCGAGGGCCAGACGGGCGCGGCTCAACTTCTGGTCGTCCGAAATCACCCGATGGCGGTGGTAGAGCGAATTGAACTCGCTGGCTAGCGCCAGCGCGTAGTGGGCCAGCCGATGTGGTTCGAAGTTGGCGGCCGCCATGTCCACGATTTCCGGCAGCTCCAGCATCCGCTTGATGATCGCGATCTCCTCAGGT
>CAYXKQ010000179.1:0-3890 GCA_964465715.1 uncultured Chloroflexota bacterium | reverse complement strand
TTCCTGGACCCGGCCAACTCGCAATCGGGCAACTACCAGATCCAGCAGGCGACCCTGGCCCTGGGGTCGGGCGGCCTGACCGGCAAGGGAATCGGGATGGGCACCATCAAGTACCTGTACCTGCCGGTCTCCAGTTCGGACTCGATATTTGCCGTGATCGGCGAGGAGTTGGGCCTGCTGGGCACCGGTGCCGTGGTGGGCGCCTACCTGTTGCTGCTGGGACGCGGGCTATGGTGCGCCTACCGCGCGCCCGACCTGTTGGGAAGCTGCCTGGCGGCCGGTATCACGACCTCGATAGTGGCCCAGGCCATGATCAACATGTTGGTAATCACCGGGCAGGTCCCGGTAACCGGTCTCCCGCTGCCCCTGATATCTGCTGGCGGGACCTCGCACATCTTCACGATGGGCATGCTCGGGATGCTCCTCAACGTCGCCCGCAGCTCGCGCTGGGCCAACCGCTGATGCGTCTGCTGGTCTGCGGCGGGGGTACCTACGGGCACACCATGCCCGCGCTGGCCGTGATCGATCAACTGCGCAATCTGCGCGATGACCTGACGGTCCTGCTGCTCGGGTCCCGCCGTGGACTGGGGCATAGCGACCGCCCGGGATTGCGCGTGGAACGCATCGGCTCGGCGCCGCTGTCGGGGATTCCACCGTTGGCGGCACCCCTGAACCTGGCGCGCAACGCGTCCGCGTACCTGTCGGCGCTGGCCGTGGTGGGCGAGTTCGACCCCCAGGTTGCGCTCAGCACCGGCGGTTACCCATCCGTCCCGGGGGCGCTGGCGGCACGCACCCTCGGTCGGCCTCTGCTGCTGCTGGCGCTGGACCGGCGACCGGGGTTGGCGGTGAGGCTCCAAGCCCGCATCGCCAGTCTGGTCTGTTGCGCCGATTGCGATTCCCGGAAGCGCGTGGCAAACGAAAGCGCGGTCGTCAGCGGCCTGCCGCTCAGGAGCCAGTTCGCTCGCCCCGATCGCGATGCCGGACGTCGCCGGTTCGGGGTCTCCCCCGACCAGAACCTGCTGCTGGTTGTCGGCGGCAGCCAGGGAGCGGGCGCGATCAACCGGGCGGTCTCCGAGCAGCTGCCGCAGCTGCTCGCCGACTCCCACCTGGTTCACGTCACCGGATCCCGGCAAATCGGGGCGGCGCGCTCTGACCGGGCCCGATTGGCCGATTGCCTTAGGGCCCGCTACCACCCCTTCGAATTCGTCAACGAGGGTTTTGCCGACCTGCTGTCCGGCGCCGATCTGGTGGTGAGTCGGGCCGGGGCCGGAGCGGTCGCCGAAATCGCCGCCACCGCCCGGCCGGCAATCCTGATTCCGGGTAGTTTTGCCGGCGGACATCAGTACGATAACGCCGAACCGCTGGTCCACGCCGGAGCGGCGGTCCTTATGGCGGACGGTTGTCTCGACGAACTCGCCGACCAGGTCGGCAGCTTGATTTCCGACCGGTCCCGCCTTCGCCGAATGGCGGCGGCCGGGCGCGGTTTAGGCAGTCCGGATGCGGCCCGCTTCGTGGCCGAGCAGGTCCTCGAGCTGAGCCGTTCACCTGAATGAACGACCATCCGATCGTCGAATGGGCCGCCCGGCCACGGGTTCACATCGTGGGCATCGGCGGGATGGCGATGAGCGGCATCGCCCAGGTCGCCCTCGATCGGGGCGCCTGCGTCAGCGGCTCGGACATGGTCGATTCGGACTACATAGCGCGCCTGCGGGACCGGGGGGCGCAGATCCAAATCGGGCACGCCGCCGAGAACCTGGGGTGCGCCGACGTGATCGTTCACTCGGCGGCCGTCGGGCCCGAGAACGCCGAGATCGCCGCCGCGCGCCAGCGCGGGATCAAGGTTATCGACCGTGCAACTTTCATCGCCCGCCTCCTGCACGAAAAAAAGACCCTGGCAATAGCCGGTACCCACGGGAAAACTACTACCAGCGCGATGGCCAGTTTCGCGCTGCAGAGGCTGGGTCTCGAGCCCACCTACCTGGTCGGCGCCAACATTCCCCAGCTTGGCCGCAACGCTGCCTGGGGCGACGGCGAGATCGCGGTCGCGGAAGCGGACGAATACGCCCGCGCGTTTCTGGCTTACCGGCCCCACGTGGCCGTCATCGGCCACCTTGAACCCGACCACCTCGACTACTTTGGCACCCGGGAGGCGCTGTACGAGGCATTTGCCAAATTTGCCCGCGGCGTTGATTCGACCGGCGCAATCGTGGCCCGCTGCGAAATCCCGGCGGTCGCGCGCGCCGCGCAGGCCGGTACTGCCAGGGTCGTCAGTTTTGGTGCGGTTGGCGACTGGCGACTGTTCGGCAGCCGGCCCAGTCGGGGAGGCCAGCAAATCGAAATCGCGGGCCCGGAGGGTCGCCACCTGTCCGCCTGCCTGGCGGTCCCCGGCGAGCACAACGCCCTCAACGCGCTGGCGGCCGCTGCCGCGCTGGCCCAACTGGGCATAGACCCCGCGGAGAGTTTCGCCGCGCTCGCCGAGTTCACCGGCAGCGACCGACGGTTCGTGCGATCCAGCCCGGCACCCGGGATTCGGCTGGTCGACGACTACGCCCACCACCCGACCGAGATCAGCGCCGCGATCGCGGCCGCCCGCGGGCTGGAACCGAAGGCCGATCGCGTCTGGGCGGTTTTCCAGCCGCACTTGCGCTCGCGCACCGAGTTGCTATTTGAGTCCTTTGCCAGCTCCCTGGCGGCTGCCGACAAGGTCACCGTCTGCCACATTTACTCGCCCCCGGGTCGCGACCGCGAATACGAGGTAGACGCGGCTGCCCTGGCGGCGGCGGTCGGCAGCCGGGCCGACAGCTGCCCGGATTTTGCGCAAGCCTGCGAAAAGATCGTCGCCGGCGCCAGGCCGGGCGACTTGATCCTGATGCTCGGCGCCGGCGATATCAACCTGCTCTCGGCGCGCGTGGCGGCGCGGCTGGGGCGACGGTGAGGACCTTCGCTTTGAAAACCTGGCCGCCGCATCTGCGGGTTTCCCACAATCGCGAGCTGGCCCCGCACTCCTATTTCGGCATCGGCGGACCGGCCCAGTACCTTGCGTTTGCCGAAGATTCCTCGCAATTGACCGAACTATTGGAAATCGGCTCGCATCTGGCACTTCCGATCACCGTCCTGGGCAACGCCTCAAACGTGCTGATCGGCGATGACGGCGTCCAGGGATTGGTGATCATCAACCGGGCGCGTCGGCTGCAATTGCACGATGCGGGCCGAATCTCGGCAGAATCCGGTGCACTGATGGGCCAATTGGCGCACTTTGCCGCCGACAACGGAATCGGCGGATTCGAATTCGGCCTGGGAATCCCGGGAACGGTGGGGGGCGCGGTATTCGGCAATGCGGGTTGCTTTGGATCTGAAATTGCAAGGGTGCTGGAGCGGGCCCTGGTCTGGCGTGGCGATGGCGCCAGCTGGCGGGGAAGCGACGATCTCGAATTCGGCTATCGATGCTCCGCGCTGCAGCGGGAGACGGGATTAGCTGTCGTGGTGACCGCCCGGCTGCAGGGAACCTCCCGGCCAGAAACTGAAATCCGCGACCGGATGGTGCAAATCCAAGATCAGCGCCGGCGCACGCAGCCTGTCGACCGCAGCGCCGGGTCCATTTTCAAGAATCCGCCCGGCGATTTCGCCGGACGCCTGATCGAATCGGCCGGGCTGAAAGGCGAACGCTGCGGGGAAGCCCAGGTCTCCGATCGGCACGCCAACTTCATCGTCAACCGCGGTCAAGCCCGCGCGGTCGATGTGGTTTTGCTCATGGACCGGATCCGCCGCCGGGTGCACGATGCCAGCGGCATCTGGCTGGAGCCCGAAATCCGCCGGGTTGGAACCGGGTTTGGGGGGCGCGCATGATCGCATTCGTGGCCCGCAATCAGGCCCGCTGGCTGGCGCTGGCT
>CAYXKQ010000178.1:0-3892 GCA_964465715.1 uncultured Chloroflexota bacterium | reverse complement strand
CGACGGCGTATCATCGACCTATACCTATCTGATCGCGGCGGGTCCCGGCGGCGAGGCGCTGATTATCGATCCCGTCGCCGACCAGGTTGAACGCTACCTCAAACTTCTCGACGAGCTTGACCTCCGCCTGACCAAGGCGGTCGATACCCATATCCATGCCGACCACATTACCGGGTTGGGATTGCTGCGGGATGCGACACGCTGCGTGACGGTCATCGGGGAGCAGGCAAAGGTGGACCGGGTATCCATGCGGATCGGCGACGGCGAGCCGGTCGAGATCGAGGGGGTGGCCCTGACCGCGATGTACACGCCGGGCCACACCGACGATTCCTATTGTTTTGCGCTGCCCGACAGGGTCTTTACCGGCGATACGCTGCTGATCCGCGGCACCGGCCGGACCGATTTCCAAAACGGCGATCCCCGGCAGGCCTACGACTCGCTGTTCAACAAACTGCTCAAGCTGCCCGATGAGACCCTGGTCTATCCCGGGCATGACTACAAGGGCGATACCGTTTCGACCATTGGGGAAGAGCGGGCCTGGAATCCGCGCCTGCAAGTCGGCTCGGCGGACGAATATGCGGAGCTGATGAATAATCTCGGCCTTCCCGACCCGAAGATGATGGATGTGGCGGTGCCGGCCAATCTGGCGATTGGCCTGCAACAGGACGCCGGAGAGCGGGCGGACGCCACCCTCGGCGTCGAAGACGCCATCGGCGAGCTTGGCCGGGGGGATTTGATTTACATCGACCTGCGGGAAGACGGCGAGCGGGAAAAGAACGGCGTTATCCCGGGCTCGGTGCATGTGCCGTATGCGCGGTTCGAGGACCAAATCAAACCGGGCGGCATGTTGAATGCGCTCGCCGGCCGCACCGGCCGCCGGCTGGTTCTCTACTGCGCCTATGGCGAACGCTCGGCGCTGGCCCTCGATGCCCTGCGCGAGTCCGGATTTGCGAATGCCCGGCACATCGGGGGCGGCATCGACGCCTGGAAACAGGCGGACGGCCCGCTCGGACAGGCCGGCTAGGCCGGGCCCGCCAATTGGATAACTTGACCGGCGGCATCGGCCGCGCCTTCGCAAGCCGAAACTACCGCATCTATTGGTCGGCGCACCTCGCAACGATTCTCGGGGTGTGGGTCAACCGTATCGCCATCCAGTGGGTAACCTGGGAGCTTACGGAATCCTTTGCCTGGCTGGGCATTGTGGGCGCCGCCAATATGGTCCCGACGCTGTTTTTCGGACCCATCGCCGGTGCGACCGCCGACCGGTACGGCCACCGCATCCAACTGCAGATATCGACGATGGCCGGCGGCCTGGTCGCGCTGGCAATGGCTCTTCTGGTGATGACGGGTCTGATGACCATCGAACTCCTGCTCGTGCTGGCGCTTCTTGCGGGCACCAGCCGGGCCTTCAACGTTGCCGCGCGGGGCGCGCTGGTTCACGCGGTTGTCCCGAGAGAGCTGCTTTCGGCGGCGATCGGCGTATCCAGCGCGACATTTCATGGCGGGAATTTCTTCGGCATGGTCCTCGGCGGGACCATCATCGCGACCCTCGGCGCCGGCGCCGCCCTCATCGTTTATGCGGTTGGCGCCGCCATAGCGGTGTTCCTGCTGAGCCTTTTGCGTATCGATGAAAGCCGATGGGAGAACGCGGCGCCCCGGGAGTTCGAACTGATCGCCGATCTCCGCGCGGGATTTGCCTACACCTTCGGTCACCGCGGCATCCGGCTGATTATGTCCGTGTCCGCGATCGTCGCCCTGTTCGTGCTCCCGTATCTGGAAATGCTGGCCGGCGTCGCCGACGAAGTCTTCGCCCGGCGCGCCGATGGCCTCGCCGTACTGGCGAGCGCCACCGGTCTCGGTGCGATGACCGGCGGGCTCTGGCTGGCGCGGCGCGGCCGAACCGAGGGCCTTACCCGCATCCTGCTGGGGGCTTCGGCGCTGGGGGCGCTGGGGGTCGCCGCCTTTGCGCTGACCGAAATATTCTGGCTCGCTCTGTTGCCCATGTTCGTCATCGGGATTGCGGTCGTCAGCGCCCAGACGGCGTCCATGAGCCTCATACAGAATGCCGTCGCGCAGGAGTTTCGTGCGCGCGTGTTCAGCATCAACGCCGTCGTTGCTGTCGGGTTCCCGGCGCTTGGCGCCATCGGAATCGGTTGGGTCGCCAATATGACCGGAGTCCAGATTCCGCTTCTCGGGGCCAGCCTCATCGGACTGGCTGCGTGGGCGATGCTGTCGAAACAGGTGCTGGGGATTGCCGCCGAGGTCGAAAATCAGGGCCCGTCCCCGGCCGGGACAGCCGCCGCCCGCGGGGCGTAGGCGGCCGCACGATTATCGCTTTGCCGTTCCGCCGGCAACTGCTCTAGACTTCGTCCGGCACAGGAGAACCCGAATGAAACTGTATGCCCGGCCGGCGTCCCCCTTTGTTCGAAAGGTACGCGTCACCGCGCTCGAAACCGGCCAGGAATCCGCGATCGAGGTGATCATGATGGGCTCGCCGGAGGAACAGCGGGAACGCGTGCCCGAGCACAATCCGCTGGGCAAGATTCCGGCCCTGGTTTTGGATGACGGCCGGGTCCTCTACGATTCCTGCGTTTGTTGCGAGTATCTGGACGCCCGGCATGCCGGCCCGCCCCTGTTTCCGCCGCCGGGTCCCGAGCGCTGGGAGGCGCTGCGATTGCAGGCGCTGGGGGACGGCATAGGCGATGCCGCCGTCCTCATCGGGGTGGAGGAATTCCGTCCCGAAGAGCATCGGTCCGAGGGATGGGTAAAGGGTCAAACCCGAAAGATCACGCGGTCGCTGGATACGCTGGACTCCGAAATCGCCCAGCTGGACGGACCGCTCAATATCGGTCAGATCGCCATCGCCTGCGGGATCGGATATGTGGAGTTCCGGGTTCCGCGGCTGGCCTGGAAGGCGGAGCGGCCCGGGCTTGCCGCCTGGTATGATGATTTCTGCGAACGGCCGTCCATGACATCGACGTTCTTTGCCCGGCCCGGAAATATGAAACCGCCGGCTTAGTAGCCGCGGGACCAGTCCACCACTTGCCGCAACGGCTCTCCGGCTCGAAACCGGCGGATGTTGTCGACAACCTGGGGCACCATCTGTTCGACCGGCGGGCGGCGCGCCACGTGGGGCATGATGGTGATCTTCGGGTGGTCCCAGAGGGGACTGTCCTCGGGCAAGGGTTCGGGTTCGGTGACATCCAGGGTCGCGCCGGCCAGTTTCCCGGAATCCAAGGCGGCAACCAGGTCCCGGTGATCGATCAGCCCGCCGCGCGCCAGGTTGATGATGGATGCGCCGTCGGGCATGGCATCGAAAGCCTCCCGATTGATCATTTCCCGGGTGTGGGGATTCAGCGGCAGCATCAGCACGCCGATTTCCGTTCTGGCCAGAAACGAGTGAAATTCCCCGGCGCCGTGGAACACGTCGATCGGCGCATCGGTCTTGGCCGTCCGCGCCCAGGCAATGACGTCGAAGCCGAGAGACCCGATCAATTCCGTCATCGGCTTGGCAAGAGTGCCGTAACCGAAAAATCCGACGGTCCGTTCATGGGGTTTGGGCTGCGGCAGGGGCGACCAGTCGTGCTCGCGTTGTTGCGCCAGGTAGGCCGGCATCTGCCGGTGATGGCGGAGGACCTGCAGCAGGCAGTACTCGGTCATTAGCGGATCGCCGCCCGGCGGTTCGGTTTTTGTAAGGGGTACGTCGGGCATCCCCGTCTTGCCCAGGAGTCCGTCGACCCCCGCCAGCATGGTCATCATCAGCTTGAGGTTCGGCAACTCGGGCAGGTCGCTGAAGACGGGCCGCCCGAAGACCAGAAACTCGATTTCGGCGGGATCGCCCAAGGTGTCCATGGACCGCACTTCGTCATCCGGCAGCGCCCGCCCGAGGAGC
>CAYXKQ010000177.1:3348-3901 GCA_964465715.1 uncultured Chloroflexota bacterium | reverse complement strand
GTGGCGCATGCCGGGCACCACGACCCGCACCACCGGCATGCCGATATCGGGCCGGGTCTGGTCCAGCACCAGCATTTCCATGCCCCGGTCCTCGACTATCGCCCGGCAGCGCTCAACGTCCTGGCGCGAATCGGTGGATTCGGCATGCCGGTACGTTGCGGCCTTGTGGAGTGGAGCGTCAGGGTCGGGAGCCAGCCAGGGGCAGTCGGCCAGCCGCCCGGTTTTCCACCACCTGAGCGCCAGCGGATCGTCGATCATCGGCCGCCCGGCGCCTCCCCCGGGCCGCGGCAACCAGGTCAGACACTGGTTCAGCTCACACACCGCGCGCAGCGCCGCCGTCCGCGGGTCGGCATGGGCGCCGGCACCGTAGATGATGTCCTCGGTCGGTCCGACCGCACTGCGCGAAAGCGCCACGAAAGTGGGGATCGGGATGTCGGCGGTCACGTCGAGGACCCAGAGGTCCCGCCCGTTGCGCTGGTAGTAGTCTTCGGCCCCGTCCAGGAACTGGTCGTCGAAGCTGGTCAGGTCCACGGCGGGCGCCTGCAGCCGGTTG
>CAYXKQ010000177.1:834-3338 GCA_964465715.1 uncultured Chloroflexota bacterium | reverse complement strand
GAAGGCGTCGCGTTCGACCAGTTCGTAGAACCCCTGCAGGATGGCCTCCTCCAGGGTGTTGCCGGCGGCGCAGCCGTTCGAGTCCGCGACCAGATCGGCGGCATTGCGCTGTTCGGCGGACATGCCGTAGAGCATCGACGTCGGCAGGTAGCAGTGCCGCTCCCGCGTCAGGGACCACAGCGGAGTCCAGTCAATCTCGGCGGCGGGGTCCAGGCGCTGCGGAATGACGTTGTACGGGTGTCCGGCGGCATTCAGACGCCGGGCATTGTCCAGCTGGTGGTCGCTGAACAACTGCACGTCGTTGGGGTGGATCGCCGCGTCGCTGCCGGCAAAATCAGCGAACCGGCGGCGGATCGTGATCTCTTCGCCATGGCGCACGCCCGAATGGCGTTCCAGAGCCTCGCAGAGGGCGCTGACCTCGGCCTGCGGCCGCGTGCTGCCCTTGCCGGCGCTCTTGCTTCGCAGACTGCGCCGGAGCGAGCTCAGGCTGCGGATCCTCACTCCCGGGTTGCTGCCCGCCCAGTTCACGTGCAGCCAGGAATCTGATTCATCGCTCGTGCGCCGCAGCCAGGTCACCACGCCGCTGACCGGGCTCACGAGGTGGCGGTAGCGGGCCAGTGTGGCCTCCGGTTCCACCGCGCGCGCGCCGCTGCTGCCGAAATGGGTTTTGGGACTGGGCCGCAGCTCCACCGGCGCCGCCGGACGGTCGGGCCGGTACAGCGCTTCGTCGCCGCAGGCCCGGCACTGCGGCCGGCGCATCACCGGATGGTGCCTGGCGGCCAGGGTGGCCCCGTTCAGCGTCAGGGCATGTCCGTGCACCGGCGCCGCCGCATCCAACACGAGCCACTTGGCGATCTCCACCGCGATCAGCCCGCAAACCGCCTCCAGCACCGCCGGTTCGGTCGCAAACGCCCTGAACGCCTTGTCCTCGCCGACCACGCTGCGCAGGAAGCCGTGCACCTCCCGGTGCCCGCGCAGGCGGGTGGCCAGGCAGGCCCAGCAGGGGCCCTCCCGATCCGCCCGAAACACCGGGCCAAAGAGCGGTTCGACACCTTGCGGCTGGACGGGAATCCAGGGCGCCCGCGATTTGAGCTGGCGCCGGTTCACGTCCGCAAGCTGTGCGTCCAGGAAATCGCCGCACACGACCACCGTCAAACTCGGATCGTCATCGCCCACCCGGACTCCGGCCGCCCGCAGATGCCGCCGCAGTCGACCATCGTCGCCGACCACACCGACCCGGGTCGTCCCCAGCCGTCGCTCGACCCGCCGCGGCGACGCGCCCAGCGCCGACCACCAGGCCGCGCGCCCGGGTTCAAGGCCGTGTTCGGCGCTGACAATGTACCCCTTGGCAGACAGTGCCGCCAGCGCCCCGCGCACCTCGGCGGCGCCATGGTCGCCCGCCAGCGCCGCCACGACCGCGTCCTGCGGATTGCGCCCGTCGAGCAGCGGCAGCAGGTTGCAGTACAGCCGGCCGTGCAACAGCGTGTTGAAAGACTCCGAGGCCAGGAGCACCTGCTGCTCGCCGATCCGGTCGAACCGCAGGTGCGGGGAGAGGGCGGGAAGCCTGATAACCCCCTGGTCGGCGCGGGTCTTGCGGACCAGGATCCCGCGCTGGTAATCCGTGTCCGGCGCCATCTCGTGCTGCCCTGCCACTTCGGCCGGCCCGTTCAGGCGGACAGGGCTTTCACCAGGCGTTCCAGGGCCTCGATGCAATGCGCGGAAGTCAGGGCCTCGGATCCATGCCCGATCTGCCCCACCACGCCCCACTTCAAGGACTGGTCGCCAAACGCGAGCAGTTCCGGCCAGCTGCCGTCACCACGCTGGGCGCCGAGCAGCACCTTTGCCTGGCGCTCGGCGTCGAGGCGCCCAAGGCATCCGACGTTGTGAAGTGCCGACACCGCCTGGGCCGTCTGCAGGACATTGCCGAATCCTCCCGTTCCGTCGCGCTGGGCCAGTATCCGGTCGGCGAGCACCGGGCGCAGCGGGTCGAGGCAGGGCTCCGACCAGACCACCGCGCGCGAAATCGCGTAGCAGATTGCGATCGAATCGGGATACCATTTCGACGAGCCCTCGAGTTGGTCCCCGCGCACAAGGGTGGTCAGCCAACGCTGCGCGGCCCTGGTTTCCGGTCGGTCGCCCAGGTAGGCGATGACATTCGCATTCACTACCGGGTCGGCCTCGATGCGAAAGCGCGACACGACGTCCGGCTGGTCATCGGCCAGCACCCAGGTCATGAAACGGCCTTCCACGTCACGATTGGCCAGTATCGCCGGGACATTCCTCCCCAGCCAGATCCAGGGGTGTCTGCCGATCACCAGCGAACAGAGAGTGGTGCTGTCAAGGTCCTGGGGCAGGTGTCGGTAGTAGCGCCACATTCCGGGGCTTTCGATGGTCTCGGCCAGATAAGCCTGGGTAGCCGCGCAGATGGCTCCGGCCCGCGGGTGCTCGGAGCTTTGCAGGGCCAGCGCCCCAAGCGCCGACACGAATGGCGGCCGCTCGAAGTG
>CAYXKQ010000177.1:0-824 GCA_964465715.1 uncultured Chloroflexota bacterium | reverse complement strand
TCCCTGGCCGATGCCCGCCCTTAACGCCTGTACCAGCTCTTCTGAAGTGGTCTGCTTGAGCCGCGGTTTCCCCGATTCGGGCGCTATCGGGCGCGGGGGCGGGGCAGGATCGTGGAGGGTTCGTTGCAAGAACTCAAGCGACGTCGCACCGGTCCTGGCCTCCTCCCGTTCGGCCTCGCTGAGCTTGCTTGCCGGCGGCAGCACCACGTGGGTTGCCGAGTAGGTTTCTTCGTGCACGTAAATGGCGTGGCCCTCGGCCAGCCTCACGCCGAACTCTTTCTCGATGGTGTCCCTGGGATCCCGCAGCAGTTGTTCGCGGAAATTGCGGTCTTGCCTGGCTCTTTGCAAGATGACTTCGTCGGCGGCCGTTGGTCTATTCATGGCTGTTTTCCAGGTTCATGGTCGTCGGACGGCCGCCTGGTGCTCCCCGGGCAAATCCCGCCGGCCAGGGCGCCATCGACCCGGCATCGGTTCCCCGCCGCGGAAGAATCCGATCACGCGCGTTGCCGCCGGCCGGCAAAATCCCGGCCGGGGTGGGAGAAGATCCAACGGTCGCTGCCAACAGCCTCGTCCGACCATTGGTCCGCCCTCCATGACCACGGAATGCGGTAGCCGCGGGCTTGTCCGATCGCGGACTTGGCGTGGAGGCCTCGCGGCCGATCGGCGCGCTCGGATCAGGCGATCTGCCTCCGGACCAGGTCTCTGAACACCCCGTCCACGTCCATGAGGTCGTTGAAGGAACCGCTCTGCACGACCCGGCCGGCCTGCAACACGTATATGCGATCGGCCTGCTCCAGCGTGGACAGGCGGTGCGCGATGACCAC
>CAYXKQ010000176.1:0-3920 GCA_964465715.1 uncultured Chloroflexota bacterium | reverse complement strand
GTCCAGGAACAGGTCCAGGTCGCCGACGTTGATGTAGGCGGGCGGCAGTCCGGCAAGTTCCCGCGCACGGGCCGGCGCGGCATGTGCCGGAACGTCGTCGGATCCGGCCTGGCCTGGCAGGTAGGCCTCCCAGGCGGCCAGGCTCGAGGCCCGGTCCCAGACCCGCGGGTCGGTGACGGCGTGCGCTGAGCGGGTGGAGTTGCGATCGTCGAGCATCGGGTAGACAAGCAGCTGGAAGCAGGGCCGCAGCCGGCCGCGGTCGCGCGCCAGGAGCGCCAGGGCGGCCGCCAGCAGGCCGCCGGCGCTGCCGCCACCGACGGCGATGCGAGCCGGGTCCAGGCCCAGTTCGGCACTGCTTGCAAACAGCCACGCAAGCCCCGCGTAGCAGTCCTCCAGGCCGGCCGGATATGGGTTTTCAGGAGCCAGACGGTAGTCGATCGAGGTGACCAGGATTCCCAGCCGTTCGGCAATGTTGGCGCAGTAATGGTCGTTCATCTCCAGATCGCCGATCACCGTGCCGCCGCCGTGGATCCAGTAGAACGCCGCCGGCTGCCGCCCGGTGCGGGGAGCGTACAGGCGCAGGCGCGGATCGGGCGCGCCGGCGGGGCCGGGTACGGTCCGGTCGGAAATCTCCACCGCCGACGGCAACGGCGATTGCGGCAGGGCATTGCGGTCGGCCACGAATTTGGCGCGCAGCGCCGGGATATCTGACCAGTCGCGCGGTTCGCGCGGCAGGGCGTCGAAAACCGCGCGGTGCTCCTCGTCGAGGCGGGAGCTGATGTCGATCGGCCTAACTTCCATCCGTCTGCCTCCGCGAGCGGGCCCCGAATGGCAGTTTATGCCCGCGCCGCAGGCCGGCCGGCGGTGTGCTCAACGGCCTATCGCATATCCGTCGAACCTGGGATCGGCGGCGCCCATCAGCGCGCCTGAGTCCGGATCGATTTCGATCATCATCTCGCGACCGGTGACCCCCGCCCAGGGTTCCAGTACCCTTACCCGGTGGCCGAGCGATGACAGGCCTTCGATCGTCGCCCCGGGGAAACGGCCCTCGACCAGGAGCTCGTCTTCGCACTCGTGCGGAATCGCCGATTCCAGCGGGCTCTGGTTGTCCTTCCAGCGCGGCGCCTCGACCGCCTCGGCCACGTTCATCCCGAAATCGAGCACGTGGCTGATCACCTGCAGATTGGCCTGTACCTGGGTATCGGCGCCCGGGGTCCCCAGCACCAGGCGCAGGCGCTCGGCGCCGTCGCCGCGGGGAGCGAACACCATCACCGGGTTCATGGTGTGACGGACGCGCTTGCCCGGCGCCAGGCAGTCGACGTGGTCGGGGTCAAGGTGCCAGTAGGTCATCCGATTGTTGAGCAGGATCCCGGTGTCGCCGGCGATCACGCTCGATCCCCAGGCACTCTGCAGGCTCTGCAGCTGGGACACCGCGTTGCCCTCCGCATCGACCACGACGAAACAGGTGGTGTCCTCGCCGTCGGACATCCCGCCCGATTTGCTCCGCCGCGCGACGGCGGGTTCCGCGCCCTGGAACCCCCACGGGTTGCCGGGGGCCACAGCGGCTGCGACCGCCCGAGGGTCGATCAGGCCGGCGCGCTGCCGGGCGTAGCCGCGCGACAGCAGGCCCTCGATCGGCACGTCGACGAAATCGGGGTCGGCCAGATATGTCTCGCGGTCGATGAAGGCCAGTTTCTTGGCCTCCACCATCAGGTGAATCGCCTCCGGCGCGTCCCAGCTATGGAGACTGAGATCGAACTGGTCCAGCATCGCCAGTTCCTGCAGGAGAACGTGCCCGCTGGAATTGGGCGGGGCCTCGCAGACCCGGTGACCGCGGTAGCTGGTCCAGATGGGTTCCTGCCAGCGCGCGCGGCAGGCGGCCAGGTCCCGCATCGTCAGCAGTCCGCCCTGCGCCTGGATGAAGCTCACCATCCGTTCGCCGACCGAACCCTCGTAGAAGACCGCGCGTCCGTCTTCGGCAATCGCCGACAGGGTGTTGGCCAGATCGGCCTGACGCAGGATCTGGCCGGGCCGCAGCGGTCCGTCGGCGTCGGCAAATACCGCCCGGGAGGTCGGGAACCGGCACAGCAGCGGATCGGCGGCGATCTCGCCGGCCAGGTAGTGACTGACCGGATAGCCTTCGCCGGCCAGTTCGATCGCCGGAGCCAGCACCTGCCCCAGCGAAAGCCGGCCGGCCGCTTCATGGGCGTCCAGCCAGCCGTGGAGCAGCCCCGGAACCGAGACCGACAGCACCCCTTTTTGCGGGATGCCGTCGCGGGCGTAGCGCTCGCGGGTGGCCGCCTGGGCGGCCGCGCCGGTCGCGTTCACGACCCGCACTTGTTCTTCGGACCGCTGGTAGATCATGATGAACCCGTCGCCGCCGATGCCCGACATCATTGGCTCGACCACGTTCAGGCAGGCGGCCACCGCGATCGCCGCATCGACCGCGTTGCCGCCCTGGCGCAGGATCGCGATGCCGGCCTCGGCGGCCAGCGGGTGCCCGGCACAGACCATGCCGCGGCGGCCCATCACCACCGGACGGTGGGATCCGGCCACCAGGCCGTGCGGGCTATTGCGGATCAATTGCCCGGCCTGGAATCGCCGGCCGGAGCCGAATTCGCCCCAACTCCTAGGTGGGCCAGGTCCCCGGCGAAGACGGTCATTGCGACTCGGTGGCCGCCGCGCGCAGCGGCGCAATTTCGATCTTCTCCATCCCCAGCAAGACTTCCATGACCCGCTCGGGATTACGTTCCAGCAGCTCTCCCAGACAGTCCGGTGCGACCTGCCAGGAAATCCCGAACCGGTCGCGCGGCCAGCCGCACTGCTGGGCCTGGCCCCCGCTGGTCAGCCCGGCCCAGTATTGGTCGATTTCGCCCTGTGTCGGGCAGCTGGTCACGAAGGATATGGCCGGGGTGAAGCGGCGCATCGGCCCTCCGTCCAGGGCGGTGCAATGGCGGCCGGCAAGCGCAAATTCAACGCACGCGCTCCCGGATGCCGGGCCGCCCGCGATCGGAGATAAGGAGATCGGTTTCGATTCCGGAAAAAGCGAGGCGTAAAAGCGGGCCGCCGCCTCGGCCTGGCCGTCGAACCAGAGGCAGGCGTGGATTTTGGATTCCGGGTTCATCGACCCAGCCTAGCGTTCGGTCCGGTCCGCATCCGTCCTCAATCCGGGCCTTTGTCCGTTCAACCTGGGAGGAGCCTGGTTCCGACCCAAGCGGCCGGCAAGCGCGGCAATGTCATCCGGCGTGATCCGGCAGCAGCCGCCCACCACCGTGGCGCCGTTTTCGATCCAGCGCAGGGCGGCGGTCACGAACTGCTCGGTCCCGAAATCGGCCCGGTGGCGGAGTTCGGATTCGGCCCCGGTCCACCCGGGCGGTACATCGAACCGGTTCGGGTAGCCCCCGGTCGGCTTGTCGGTGAGCGGCGCGATCTCGGCCACCGCGGCTTCGATCGCGTTCGGATGGGTGCAGTTGAAGAGGAATCCGTCGGTTCCCAATTCAGCCAGCGCGGCAAAGGCGTCCCTGGCGCTTTCGCCGCTGCGCAGCCCGTGGCCGGGCCGGTCGTCCAGCGTCCAGGCCACGTAGACCGGCAGGCCGCGCGCTGCCGCGGCCGTCTTGGCGGCGCCCACCGCGGCGCGGGACTCGCGGATGCTGGACATCGTCTCGCAGATGAAAAGGTCGACAAACGGCTCCAGCGCGCCGGCAAGCCGCGCATAAACGGGTCGGATCTCAGAGTCTTTGGGGACCAGATCCGCCCGATAGCTCAAACCCAACGGCGGCAATCCGCCGGCTACAAGAACTTCGCGGCCAGCTTCGCTGGCGGCTTTGCGGGCCAGGCGGCCCGAAAGGGCGGCCAGATCCGCGAAGCGATCGGCCAATCCTGCCCTGGCCAGAAAGGAGGGGACGCAGGAATAGCTGTTG
>CAYXKQ010000175.1:0-3944 GCA_964465715.1 uncultured Chloroflexota bacterium | reverse complement strand
ACTTTGACGTGGTGATACCCCGCGGCGGGGCCGGCCTGGTCGAATTCGTCGCCAGCACCGCGGTGGTGCCGGTCCTGGAAACCGGCTTCGGCGTGTGCCACACGTACGTGCACGGCGACGCCGACCTGGAAAAGGCCCAACGCATCGTGGTCAACGCCAAGACCCGTCGCCCATCGATCTGCAACGCGCTGGACACCCTGCTGATCGACGAGGGGGTGGCGCCCCGCTTCCTGCCGCGGCTGGGCGAGATCCTCCTCGAACGCGGCGTGATCCTGCATGCCGATCCGCCCGCCCGCGCCCTGCTCGGGGAAGAGGACGGAGTTGAGCCGCTGGGCCCCGGCGACCTGGACACCGAATGGCTTTCGCTGCAGATGTCGGTCGCGGTGGTTGACGGACCGGACGCGGCGGTTGAACACATCCGCAGTCACGGGAGCGGGCATTCCGAGGCCATCGTTACCGAAAACGATGGCGTCGGGCGGCGGTTCCTGCGCGAGATCGACGCCGCCGCCGTTTACTGGAACGCCTCGACCCAGTTCACTGACGGTGGCGAATTCGGCCTGGGCGCCGAGGTTGGGATCTCCACCCAGAAACTGCACGCCCGGGGCCCGATGGGCCTGGAGGAATTGACTTCTTATAAATGGGTTGTAACCGGTGAGGGCCAGGTTAGGCCGCGATAACCCGGCCGGCCGGCTGGCCCGCCGCCGGGTCATCGCCGGCGCGGTCGCCGGCGGGGTCGGCATCGCCGCCGGCGTCGGGGCGGCGTCTCGGCTGAACCGCAATCCGCTGCCGTCGGACCTTGAGGTGGGCGGCGTGCAGCTGGGCGGGATGACCCCGGGTCCGGCCCGCGCCAAGCTTGAGCGGGCGGTGGCCGGCTGGCTGGCGGCTCCCGTCAGGTTCACCGCCGGCGGGGGCGAATGGACCCCGACCGCGGCCGACCTGGGACTGCGCGCCAACTACCGCGACGCGTTCATGGAGGCGATCCGCGTCCCCGGTCGCGGCGGTTCGCATCCGGTGACCTTCGATCTTGACGAATCCAGGCTGCGCCGCTGGCTGGAGGGGCTCGGCGAGACGGTGCTGGAGCCGCCGGTCGACGCCAGGATTGAATTCCGGGCAGGTCAGCCGCGCGTTTTCAGGTCCCGCGGGGGCAGCGGATTCGACATTCCGCCGGCGCTGGCGGCCCTGCGCGCGGGCCTGACGGGGGGCCGGCTCGACCAGCAGCAGATCCCGCTGTCCGAAGTCTCCCTGGGTCCGGCGATTGACGATTCGGCAGCCGCAACCGCCCTGCGGCGGGCGCGCGAGCTGGTGTCGGCCCCCGCCAACATCTACTTCGCCGAGGGCGCCGGGGGATGGCAGATCGATCAGCTCGAACTCATCGGCGCGCTGACCGCCACCGCCGACGCCGGGACCTTGCGGGTGGGATTCGATCCGGATGCGCTGCCCACCCTTGGCCAGATGGACTCATTCATCTCGCGGCCGGGGATCCCGGGCGACATCGAGTTCGACCCCGAGACCGCCAAGGTGTCCCGATTCGAGCTGCCGGTCCAGGGTCGGCGCCTGGACCGCCAGGGACTGGTCGGGCGCATGGCCTCCGAGCTGACGGGGGAAAACCGCCAGGTCGAGGCGCCGGTCCGCTACGACCGGCTCACCTGGACCAACCCCCTGGCCGAGCAGCTGGGCATAGTGGCCCGGCTGGCCGAGGGCAAGAGCACGTTCCTGGGTTCGGCCGGTTACCGGATCCACAACATCGACGTGGGATCCGAGCACATCGACGGCACGCTGGTCCTGCCCGGCGAGACGCTCTCGTTCAACGAGGCGCTGGGGCCGATCGAATACGACCGGGGTTTCGTCGACGGTCTGGTGATCCTTGCCGATGCGACCGAGTTCGCCATCGGTGGCGGGATTTGCCAGGTCTCCACGACCCTGTTTCGGGCCGCATTCTGGGCCGGCCTGCCGGTCCAGGAACGGCACAAGCACCTTTACCGGGTGTACTACTACGAACTGGGCGGCTGGCCGATCGGATTCGACGCCTCGATCTGGCAGCCCCAGCTGGACATGCGGTTCGTCAACGACACCCCGGGGGCGCTGCTAATCACGCGCCGCTTCGACCGCCGCCGCCAGACTCTGGCGTTCGATCTCTGGGGAACGCCGGACGGCCGGCAGGTGGAGATGGCCGACGCGCGGGTTTCGGCCTGGGTCGACCAGCCCGAGGACGAATGGGTGATCAACCCCGAACTGCCCGCTGGCACCATCGACCAGACCGAACACGGCGCCCGCGGCGCCTATGCGTCGATCGTGCAGCGCGTGCAGCCCAGCGAGGAGGAGGAAGCCCGGCTGGACACGTTCCATTCATCGTTCGTGGCCTGGCCCAACCGCTACATGATCGCCACCGACGTTGCCCGCAGCACCCATCCCGAGGAATACATCAACTGGCTCAAAATGGTCGGCGAGCGGGGCGACGGACAGCTCCTGCACCGGTTCCAGCGGCCGATCGCCGCCGAACCGCCGCCGGTCACCGACCCCGATTCGGACCCCGAGCCGGCGCCCTGGCCGGCGGACGGCCTGGAACCGGATCTGCTGGACCAAATCCAGGAGCTGGAGGCGGCGGTGTCGGACCTGATCGCCGCGCCCGCGCCGGACCTGGGCTGATCGGGGGAGGCGCCCGGCGGCCATAGACTCGGGCACCGCCGCCGGGGAGTGGCGCAGCCTGGTTAGCGCGCGTGCTTTGGGAGCACGAGGCCGGGGGTTCAAATCCCCCCTCCCCGACCTTTTCCCGCCGCGACCCCCACGGGGTCAAAGCAAATAAAATCGGGTGGCCGATCCGACGCCAATGTAGTGGGTTTCGGGGACGCCGCACTAGCAATCACGCCGCCGGACCACTGCAGTCCTGCCGCCGCAAGTTGGCGGTCCTGTCAGTGGGGTGAAGGCTGCGGAAGACCAAAAGGACCGATTCCATGCCCGTAGTTGCAATGGAAGAGCTGCTGGCCAACGGCGTGCACTTTGGCCACAAGACCAGGCGCTGGAACCCGCGGATGGCGCGTTTCATCTACGGCGCCCGCAACGAGATTCACATCTTCGACCTGCGCCAGACCGTACAGGCAATCGATGCCGCCCACGCCTATCTTTCGGCGCTCGTGTCGCGCGGGGGCCGGGTGATCTTCGTCGGCACCAAGCGCCAGGCCCGCGACGCCACCCGGGACATCGCCAACTCCACCGGCCAGTTTTACGTGATCGAACGCTGGCTGGGCGGGACCCTGACCAATTTCGAGACGATCAAGCACCGCCTGCAGACCTTGCGCGAGCTGCGCATTCGCGCCGCCGACGGCGCATTCGACGCGCTGCCCAAGCGGGAACGCCGCCGACGTGAAATCGAACTGGAGCGCCTCGAGCGGAAGATGGGCGGCATCGCGCATCTGACCGAGCTGCCGCAGGCCCTGGTCGTGATCGACCCCAATCGTGAAGCAAACGCGGTCCGCGAAGCGCGCGCCCTGGGCATACCGGTCGTGGCCCTGGTGGATTCGAACTGCGACCCCGACACGGTGGACCTGCCTATCCCCGGCAACGACGACTCGCTACGGTCGGTAGGACTGATCCTGGGAGCCCTGGGCAGCGGGATCCAGCCGGCCTGGGAGGCCTATGAAAGCGCCCGGGTGGAGCGCGAGCAGCGCGAGCGCCAGGAACGCGAGCGCCAGGAACAGATCCGCCGCGACCTTGCCCGCAAGAAGCAGGCGCTCCTGCAGAAGGCGGCTTCAGCCAAGCTCGAGCAGGAAACCGCCGGCCGCGGCGGCGATGGCGCCAGCGACGACAAACCCACCCGCGACGGCGACACTGCCCGGCGCGGTTCCGGGGGGCGACGCTCCGGCGGCCGCGGCCGCGGCGCATCTCGCCCGCGACGGCAGGCCCCGGCGGCCGCCGGCAATTCCGATTCCAAGTAACTGATCTTCAAT
>CAYXKQ010000174.1:0-3963 GCA_964465715.1 uncultured Chloroflexota bacterium | reverse complement strand
GATTGGGCAGGCGCTGCGCCCCCGAGATGTGGCCCGAATAGAACTGTTCGCGCGGATTGGCATAGTAGCGCCAGGTCTCCTCATCGGTTTCCGGGTCGACTTCGAGGATCGATGAAACCTGGGCACGGGGCGCGTGGCTCCCGTTGTCGAATATTTGGACCTTGCCACCATCGACGAACGTCGCATTGTGCTGGTGTGCAATCTTGGGCCAGCTGTAGCGCCAGGTAATCGCGTCCTGCGCGCGGTCGAGGATGAGCACGGTGTGGGTGTTGCGCAGCGACAGCAAAAGGCGATCGCCGTCGACATCGATCCCGTTGGTGTGACTCCACTCGTGGCGCAGGTCCAGGGGACTGAGAAAGTCGGTCTCGGGGTCCAAGTATTCGTGGACCGCCCAGCGGCCGATTTCTTCGCCGGAGGCATCGAGTTCGACCACGTCATCGCCGATGAGACGCTCGGGTTCGGGATCGCCCGGAGGCACGAAACCACCCTTTACCCGAGCGGTCAGCTCCTTCGAAATCTGGGCGAATTCAAGCACGAACGTGTGCCCGTTGTCGGCCCGGTGGAAATCGTGGTGCAGGTACCAGTTGCGGTGGCTCCAGACGGTCTCGCCGTTCCAATCGATTTCGCGCAATTCGGTGGCGTTGGCGCCAAGTCGGCGGACGTCCTGGTCGAACGGCAACGGGGGATCGCCGGGCATCGGCGGATCCGGTCGACCGAGGGAGCTATCACGACCAAGCACCAGCAAATTCCCGTTGGGGAGCAGTTTGCAGTGGTTGCTGCGGAAGAAGCTTGGCTCCCAGGTGTGAACGACCCGGCCCTGCATGTCAATCAGGTACACCTTTTCAGACCCGCTCGGGCAGATCAGGCTGTATCCCTTGTAGGTCTGGGTGCTGCGGTTGTAGGTAAGGCCCGTAGGCTGCGCAATCGACCAACCCAATTCACTTCTCCCTGGAATTCACCGCCCGAAAAACTCTCGGGGACGATCGTCTGGCCACTCCCGGTCGCCGCCGGACCCGACGCGCGGTGGTGCAGGACGGGCGGGACTGGCCATTATTGTCCGCCCAGGTGGAGATAGATTCAGAGCCATCGCGCCGAATTGGGCTGTGGCGCCGGGCGTTATTGCCGGACGGCCGTCGTCACCATCAGTCCATCTTGCGCGGCAACGTGCGATTTCATTGCACGGCTACCGCAGGTTGATGTGAGCGCAGGAATTCCCGGACCCGATTGATCGTCCGGGCCTTGATGTCGGCCGACTCCTTCCAAGGATATACGGTGACTTGGGCGTTGGGCGCCAGCGCCACCAGATCCATGGCGGCCTCGTACGAATGCGCCGGCGTGTCATCGGGCATCACCAGCATCGGCGTCGGGCAGGAGCGCGCAAAATCCCGCGACACGCTGTATGCAAAGTCGGGCCGGACGCGGTAAAGGTTGTGCAAATACCTCTCGACCAATTCCATAGTCACGTCCGCGCGCTCGGCGCAAATCTCCAATCCCCAGCCGTCGCGTCCGTGTTCAACCATCGCGTCCGGCTCGGACCGGTTGTGACCGACCGGCTGGCAGAACACGGCCGCAACGACGCGCTCGGGGGCCCGTTCCATCAGCTTCAGCGCAAAGGGTCCGCCGATGCAGTAGCCCATGAACAGAAACTCTGATATTCCGAGGTGGTCCATTAATCCCAGCTGGTCGTCGGCAAACGCATCCCAGGGGTTGTCCAGCTGGATCGGCCCGGTTGAGCCGCCGCCGACCGCATTGCGCTGGTCCATGGTGATACAGCGGAAATCGTCCTTGAATTCCTCCATGGCGTTGAAAACCTGGTCGGGCCAGAGACTTACCTGGGAATTGAGTCCGCCGCCCGGGGTGACCAGCAACGGAAAGCCGGTGCCGACCTCCTCGTAGCGGATGCGGACATCACCATTTACGAAATAGGCCATCGCGTTAACTTTCTTCTCGGACAGGCCCGGCACGCGTTCGACCCTCGGGAATAACGGACCCGTTGGAATCGGCAGCAGAACCCATCGTATGGTCCGGCACGAGATTGGAGGACGGTGGTTTCCCGAAGGTCGGGTCGGCGCCGGAAGCTTCGGCGCCAGCGATCAGCGGTTGCCGACCGTCTGCCCGGAAGTGGGTTCGCCGATCGCGACCGGGCCGAAACCGGCGACCGCGTAATTGCTGAAGCGGGCCGGAATGCCGAACGCGTAAAGCGGGTCGGCCGCATCCTGCAGATGGATGTGGATGTGCGGGAAGGAAGATGCGCCGCTATTGCCGCATTCGCCCACCTTCTCGCCCGCTTCCACCACCTGCCCTTCCACGACGGCGATTGAACCCTGTCGCAGATTGGTCAGGAAGGAAAATTCGCCGGCGCCGTGCGAGAGCACGACGAAATTGCCGTACTCGGTGTCGCGCACGATCTGGCCCGGCTGGTTGTCGGGTTGCCCGTCCGAAATCACGAATATCGAACCGCCCGCCGGCGCCAGCACCGCTTTGCCGAAGCAGTAATAGTCCTCGTTGGCGAGGCCGCTGCCCTGATACAGGGAGCCGTTTTCAACCAGCACGAAATCGTATCCGAACTGCTGGCGGGGGTCTACCGCGTATCGGTTCTGGGGCGGCAAGCGGCCTCCCCACTGCACAAGGTACTGGCCCTCGAACGGGAGACGAAGGCGGGTCTCGGGGGTCAAATCGGAATTGGGGTTTTCGGCCACCGACTGGCCGCCGGAAGCGTAATCGATATCGAACCCGGCGATCCGACCATCCGTATCGAAGGCCAGGCGCAGCGAAACCGGGCCGGCCGCGTTGGGCATCTTCACGATTCGCTCGTAAATCTCAAACTCGCCGACCTTGGTCACGTACTCCTCAAAGACCAGTTCCTCCTGGCCGAAGGCCCCCAGGGTCGCCGCCCGCGCCTCGACCAGGTTTTCGAGCGACCCGAAGGCTTCCTGGGCTTCTGAATTCATCAGGCCCCAGACGGCGTCCACCTGCTCGGCGTAGAACTGCGCGATCAACCGTCGGCCAAGGTCCCGGTACTGAAGCGATCCGGGCGAAATATCGATCTCGGGCGGTTCGTCCGCCGCTTCCTGGCCGGTGCCGGTAACCGCCGACAGCAGGGTCAGGAACACCGTCCCGAACTGGTCCGAGTCGAGTTCGGTGCCTTCGTTGGCCGGCAACTGTATGTCGATATCGGCTGCCAGCTCGACATCAAATCGGAGGGTGTCGCCGCCGTCCGCGGGCGTTTCCAGGTAACTGACCAGGCGGTAGGACTGCTCGTCGACCAGAAGTTCGATCCCCGGTTCGCCGGCGCTGGTGAGCGCGTAGCAGCTGCGGTCGGATCCGCAGCTGACGGTTTCGTCGGCCTCTTCCCAAGCCTTCAGCAGGCGCTCGGCGGTCAACAGCGAAAGCCCCGGCGCGCCATCGAAGAACGCGGCGCGCTCATCCCCGCTGGTGGAAAGCGAGACCCAGTCCACATCTTCCTGGGCATTCTGACCGCGCAGGTAAATCCGGCTGGGGGTGCCGGTGATTTCGACCTCGGCCGGCTGCGGCCCGGCGGCCGTGAAAACCATGCGGACCAGGTCCGAGGCCGGGACCGACTCGATGACGATCGTCCAGGTAACGTCTTCGCCGACATCCTCAGTGGAGACGACCCGCAGTCCCTGGTTCAGCAGGGCCGCGGTCTCGGCGTGGAAGCGCGCCAGTTCGAACCCGGGATCCGCGGGCGGGGCCGTGGGCGAGGGAGTGCTCGCCGTCACCGCGGTCTCGGTGGTCTGTTCGCAGGCCGCCAGCAGCGCCAGGGCCAGGACCAGGAAGACCAGTCGCAATCTGCTCAATTTGCGATCGCCGTTTATTCGCCAGGCACACATGCCTAAAGATTAAGCCGTGCGCGCAGGGGCCGGGCCGCGGACTGCCCGATCGGTGAAGGCCGAGTCATTCCCGATTGGTTGCCCCTAATCGGACCAGCTTCCGGCCACATGC
>CAYXKQ010000173.1:1575-3975 GCA_964465715.1 uncultured Chloroflexota bacterium | reverse complement strand
CTATGCGGGCCTTTTCTGGATCACCAAGTACCTGGGAATCTGGTTCGGCTAGCAGAACCGAGACCGAGTCCGGGCCCGGATTCAATTGACCGGCTGGATTCGATTCCGCGTCCCCGCGCACCGTTCCGGCCAGGTCGGCGACCGATTGCCGGATGCGGCAGACGGGATCCTTCGAAATCAATTGCGCCGGGCCAGTCGGGCTACGGCCTTTTCCCCGGCCGGGCGCAGCCAGCGGCGCATGGCGTGCCGGCGCTTGCCGATGCGCCCGAAGTCCCTAAAACCTGCCGCCAGGAAGGCGGGTACCAGCCCCATGAACCGGTAACTGGGCGATTCGGGATCCACCGGGTAGCCTTCGATCACGTCCGCACCGGCGTCGGCCGCCAGCGCGCAAGCGGCGTCGAGTAACCGGGCCTGGATCCCTCGGCGGCGCATGGGCCGCGGCACGAAGAAGCAGACGATCGCCCAGACGCGCGTTCCGGGCTCGTAGCTGCCGCCGCCCAGATCGCGGAAAGATTCGCGCGGCCCGACCGAGCACCAGCCTACCGGTTCGGGACCGGAATAGGCCAGCAAACCGACCGGGGTCCCGGCAAACACCGCCCGGCGCAGGGTGGCGCGCTTGCAGTGCGGGTCCCTGCGGGCGGCGCGGGTCCCGGGACGCCAGAGCGTGCACCAGCAGTATTTGGGGCCGCCGCTGGCTTCGAACAGTCGTGCCACGTCCGGCCAGATTTCTGGTTCGACCGCGCGGAAATACAATTCCGGCCCCAATTCCCGGTGCTCGCGTCTATTCGCCATGAAAGCCCTGCTCGGCCCGGGCCGAGCAGGCGGGCAACCTCCGCCGGACTCTCTCAGCCGCGCGCGGGGCGGGCGGCGCTGCCCGTCTCAGGCCCGCCGGTTTCAGCGCCAATCCGCGTCGGTGGGCCAGATGTTGGTGCTGCCAAGGGCCGCGCCCTGCAGGCCGTCGACGATGATGTCGGCGGTGGCGTCACGGAACTTGATGAAGTGCGGCGTCTGCAGATGTGCCTTGAATGCGGCCTCGTCGTCGTAAATCTCGTAAAGCCAGACGCGGTTTTCATCGTCGGCGTCCTGGATCACGTCGAATCGCCGGCAACCCGGCTCATCGTTGACCGAGCCAATCGCGTCGCCGATGATCGCCTCGACGAATTGGTCCTTGAATCCTGGTTTGATCTGAACGGGGGCGATTATCACGTACAAGGTTCACCTGCTTTCTGCCGAGCCATGTTCGCCGAATCGACGGCGCCGAACCAGCGCCGCTGGCGCGGACCGGATGCCCGATTCTCATTTCCGGCCCACCCGCGGCCGGGCAAGGGTCGCGGCCATCGCCCCGACCGGGTCGCATCAGACCTCTCCGTCGTAGTAATCCACCTCGTCCCGCAACCGAAACAATCGACGTACCGGCCCCGCGTTCAACTTGCCGGAGTCCGGGTACTCCACGTTGTCCAGCTCCGGGATCGTGCCCACCAGCAGCAATGTACAGGGCGATGGGCCGTTGTTGACGAATTTGTGGACGCTGCGCGGGCCGGGCGGCGCGGCGATGAAATCTCCCGCCCGCACGGCGAACTCGCCGCGGTCGGTCAGCAGCGTGCACGCCCCGTCCATGACGTAGAACAACTCTTCGGCCACATGGTGAAAGTGGCTCGGAAATGTCGCAAATCCCGGAGCCAGGCGCACCACTTGAAACCCCAACTTCCGCGCTCCCACAAGCAAATCAATGTCCTTGGTTACCAGGCGGTACGGACCGGGCCTCACCCGCGTCTCCCACGGCACCTCGTCCAGGTTGATGCGGTTGATGTAGAGGTCCGACCGCGACTCAAGCAGGGCCAGCAGCGCCTCGCGGGCGCCCGAATGGAGCGAGTGCCCGTCGCCGAGCAGGAGGGCGTCCAGGCCGCGGATGGCCAGCAGCTTGCGAAGCTGCAGCAGTGCCCGCGCGTGGTCGGACACCTTGGGCGGCGCCCCCAGACTCAGCGCGCCGGCCGGGGAACCCCACACGAAATCGCCGACGAACGCCACCTGCCCGCCGCGCCAGATCAGCGCCATCTCGCCCGGACTCTTGCCGTGCTCCAGGTGCAGCACGCGCAGGTCCGGCACGATCTCCTCGCCGTTTGTCACTGTCCGGTCGATCGGAAAGTCAAAAAGCGGGGCGTCTGCTTCGTGGGCGACAAGCTGCGCGCCGGTTAGCTCCCTGAAGCCGACGGCCTCGCGGTCGTGGTCGCGATTGGTCAATACGATCAGCTTCGCCCCGCCCAGGGCTTCCAGCTGGTCCCGATCGCCCGGCCCCATCGGCACCGGATCGATCAGCACGTTACCTTCCGTCCGCACCCACAGGTGCCCGTTGAAGTCGAACTGCTTCTCCTCGTCGAACACCGACCAGGAGTAGAGACC
>CAYXKQ010000173.1:0-1475 GCA_964465715.1 uncultured Chloroflexota bacterium | reverse complement strand
CTGACCGGCGCCGCCGGATACGTCGCCGCCCAGCTTCTGCCCGGTTTTCGACAACGATTTGATCTGACTCTGACCGACGTGACCGGCACCGATCGCGACGGTGGAGAGGTCGCCGACGTGGAGATCTGCGACCTGACCGATTCCGATCGGGGGCGGTACGCACAGCTGTTTGCAGGGCGGGACGCTGTCGTTCACCTGGGTTACAAGCGCCGGCGCTGGGATCCATTGGATGACTTCTTCGACGAACACGTGAACGTGGCGATGGCCTACAACGTCTTCCGGTCGGCCTACGACGCGGGCGTCAGGAGGGTGGTCATGGCCAGTTCCAACCATGCCGCCGACTGGTACGAGCACAACCTGATTCACGAACGCGAGCTGGAAAACCTGGACCCCTACCGGTTGCCTTTGTCCGATAACTTCTACGGCTGGGCCAAGGCCACCTACGAACACATGGGGTTCCTGTTCGCCAGCGGCGTCTTCGGCCGCAAGCTGGAAGTCGTGATGGTGCGGATCGGCGCCCCGCGCGTTATCCGGACCGCGGACTTCCCCGACAACCCCAGGGGCTACAAGCGCGACCTCGGCGCATACATTTCGCCCCGCGACCTGACGCAGCTCTTCTGTCGGGCGATCGAGGCGCCGGACATTGAAAACGAGCACGGCATTCCCTGGCAGGTCGTTTACGGGATATCCGACAACACCCGCGCATTCTGGTCGCTGGAGAGCGCCCGCCGGTACCTGGGGTACCGCCCGGAGGATGATTCCGAGATCAGCTTCGCCGAGGGCGTCCGGGAAATGCTCACCGGACCCGGCGCCGTCGCCGGTCCCGGGCGCGCGGGCGGAACGGGAGATGTCGAATTTCCGGCCCGGCGACCGCCGATCGCCGGTTAACGGCCGGAGGGCGCCGGCAGTTCCTTGACGTAGAGATCCTGTTTCGAATAGGGAATCTCGATCCGCTCGCTGGCAAATCTCCGGTAGACCTCGGTATTGAGCGCATCGGTCACGCGTCCGCGCAGCACCGGCTCGTCGACCCAGGCCAGCAGTTCCAGATCCAGGCCCGACGCAGCGAACCTCCGAAACCGGATCCGGGGTTCCGGATCGGGACAGACGCCGTCGTGGCTTTCGGCCACATCCAGCAGCACCTGGCGCACGCGGTCGATGTCGGACCCGTAGGCGCAGGACACCCGAACCCGGATGCGGTGTTTGGGGTGGGGGCCGCCGGTCTCGTTGATGACCTTGATGTTCCCCATGATCCCGTTGGGGATCGTAATTTCGATGTCGTCGCGGGTCAGGAGGCGGGTGCTGCGCAGACCGATATGGGTGACCTGGCCGCGTTCGCCCGTGTCCAGCACGATGAAATCGCCCACCCGGTAGGGCGCATCGGCCAGGATCAGCACGCCGGCGAAGAAATTCGCCACCGTGTCCCGGGCCCCGAGCCCGACCGCGATGCCCAGGATGCCGGCCGAGGCAAGCCAGGC
>CAYXKQ010000172.1:0-3986 GCA_964465715.1 uncultured Chloroflexota bacterium | reverse complement strand
TTCGTCGACCGCGCCCTGCGCAATTCTGAAATCGAACGGGCCACCGCCGAGCGCGAAAATACCGTGGTCTTTACCGGAAGCTATGCGATAAACCCGGTCAACGATGAAAAGATTCCGATCTGGGTGGCCGACTACGTCCTGGCCAGCTACGGGTCCGGCGCAATCATGGCGGTGCCCGCGCACGACCAGCGTGACTTTGACTTCGCCGAGCGCTTCGGTCTGCCGATCCCGGTGGTGATAGAGCCACCGGACTGGGACGGCCAGCCCCTCGCGGAGGCCTATGTAGGCGAAGGGCGCCTGATCAACTCCGGTTCACACTCCGGGTTGGATTCGGATTCGGCAATCGCCGCGGTGACCGCCGACCTTGAAGCCCGCGGGCGCGGCAGCGTCGCGGTCAACTACCGCCTGCGCGACTGGCTGATTTCGCGGCAGCGCTACTGGGGTTGCCCGATCCCGATCATCCACTGTGAAAAATGCGGTCAGGTGCCGGTGCCGGAGGAGGAGCTGCCGGTGCTGCTGCCGCCACTCCAGGACTTCCGGCCCGATCCCGAGCTGGGATCTCCGCTCGAGCGCGCCCGCGATTGGGTGGCAGTCAGCTGCCCGCAGTGCGGCGAACCGGCCCGCCGCGAAACCGACACCCTGGGTGGATTCGCCTGCTCATCCTGGTACTTCCTGCGGTTCATAACCCCGGATTTTGAGTCCGGCCCGGTCGAGCCGGCCGCCGAAAAGCGCTGGATGCCGGTCGATCTCTACGTCGGCGGGGCCGAGCACTCGGTGATGCACCTGCTCTACGCGCGCTTCTGGAACAAGGTCCTATACGACGCCGGGCACGTTTCAACTCCGGAACCGTTTAAGGCCCTGCGCCACCAGGGGATGATGCTGGCCGAGGATGGCTGGGTCAGTCTCGAGCAAACAAAACTGGTGGGCGAGAGGATCTCGGCGCGAGACAGTGAAGGTTTCGACGTCTACACCAACCCGAGCGGCGAGGAGCGCGATTTCCTCTATCACGCCCCGGCCAAGGCCGAATTCGAACTGCGCGGCGACCCGGTCGGCGACTGGGCCCCGATCCGCTCCGGCAAGATGTCCAAGTCGATGGGCAACGTGGTCACGCCCGACAGCGTGGTGGAGCGCTACGGCGCCGACAGTCTGCGCGGTTACGAGCTGTTCATGGCCCCCCTCGAAGGCACCCTGCCGTGGAGCGAAAGCGGCCTGAACGGCATCACCCGCTTCTACCGGCGCATCCTGCGGCTGGTTTCCGGCCAGCCGGAATTCCCGGCGCGCGGCCCGCAGCCGCTGGACCGGGCCGGTGCCCAGGCGCGCCGCATCGTCCACCGCGCGATTGCCAAGTGCAGCGAAGACATCGAACAGCTGCGCTTTAACACCCTGCTCGCCAACGGGCTGATGGAGCCGGTCAACGACTTGCTCGCCATCTGGTCGCAGGAGCTCGCGGATTCGCCGGCCGGAGCGGAAGTGAAGGACGTCCTGGTCCGGTTGCTGGCGCCGGTGGCCCCGCACCTGGCCGAGGAGCTCTGGGAGATGCTCGGCAACTCGGAAAGCGTGGTCGGCGCCAGCTGGCCGGAGGCCGACCCAGGGCTGCTGCGTTCTGAGACGGTGACCGTGGTCGTGCAGGTGAACGGCCGCGTGCGCGACCGCATGCAGGCCCCGGCCGGACTGGCCGAGCCCGACGCCCTGGCCGCCGCACTGGAGCTACCCAACGTCAAAGTACACCTGGACGGCAAAGCGGTCCGCAAGGTCATATACGTGCCCGAGCGACTGCTGAACCTGGTGGTGGGCTAACATCCGTTGACACCGGACCAGACTTAAGAAAAAGAAAAGGCGCAATCCGACATGGCAGCCTATTCACATGTAGCAGATACCGAGTTTCAGGCCGAGGTGCTCGATTCCGAGCAACCGGTGATAGTTGATTTCTGGGCCGAGTGGTGTGGCCCCTGCAAGATGATGGCGCCGGTATTTGAAAAGCTCGCCGATGAATACGTCGGCAAAGTCAAATTTGTCAAGGTCGACACCGACGCCAACAAGCAATACGCGACCCAATTCGGAGTGCGCGGGATACCGACCCTGCTGTTCGTTAAAGGCGGATCCGAGGTGGACCGAATAGTCGGTTACGTCCCCGAGTCGCGGATCAAATCCAGCCTGGACCAGGTCGCCTAACCGCGACGGGTCGCCGGGTAGTCGGCCCGGCCTACGGCTTTGTTGGGGAGCTCGTCCTAACCCTGCAGTTGCGCGCCGCAGCGCCCGCAGAAACGGGCACCCGGGTTGTTGGGCCTGGCGCAGGCCGGACAGTTCACGAGCATCGGCTGCGCCGCCCCGCAATGAGTGCAGTAATTGGCGTCGGGCTCAACCAGATGGTGGCAGGACGGGCAGTGCCGGTTCGACTGCAGGACGGTGTATCCGGGCAGTCCCATAACTGATGGCGCGGCCGACATTTCGTGGGCTGCGCGCAGTGAGGAAATCGAGATGTTCAGGACGGCCGCCAGTCCCACAAGATCCTCTTCCTGCAGGTTTGTGACCTTGCCTGTCTCCACGTTGGAAATCCACGGCCGGTTGCGGCCCAGGCGGTTGGCCAGCTCGCCCTGGGTCAGCCGCCGTTGCTTGCGCGTCTGGAAAACCGCCGTCCCCAGCGGGCCGCGATCAATCTCGGCGTATTTGCGTTTTCTCAAGCTGTGTCGCGCCAATCAGGGTGGTCTGCCACCCGCTGTCCGGCCGCCTCAGCGCGACCCCTGCTGGTTTGAAAAGACAGTCTAAATTCACGCCCCGCCCGGCCCGGCAATCAACCGTCCTGCCAGCGTGCAAATAGTACCCAAACAAGGCCCGCAGCGACCGAAGTAAAAGCGCCGGTCACATAGAAAGGGGCCTCGAGTCCGGCCACCTGGCTGATGATCCCGGTTGACACCGGGCCGGCGAACATGCCGATCGCATAGATCGCTTGGAATAAGCCCATCGCGCTGGCGCGCGCATCGGGCGTGACCACCTTCAATCCCAGACCCATCAGCGAGGGCATCATCGACCCGCGCATGGCGCCTTTGACGAACGCCAGCACCGTCAGTCCGGCCAGGCCGCCCGCCAGCGGCATCAGCACAAGCGAGACCCCGGTGACGACCAGGCCCCCGATCACAACGCACCGTTCCGAGTACGAACCAAGGGTGGCCAGCAGCAGCCCGGCCGAGCCGATCGCCAGGTAGTTGACCGCCGAGAGCAAGCCCAGGAAGGCCGCATCGGCGCCGAGCCGGTCCGCCAGCAGCAGCATGGTCGTCTGGGTAATCCCGAATTCCCCGAAAACCAGCAAGGCGGCAGTCGCCGAAACCAGCAACAGCATGGGGTCGGAAAGGACCGTCAGGAACCGGTTCCAGTCGAATTCGATCCGGCGGGCGACGTGCTGTTCGCCGGCCACCAGGATCGCCGCCACCGAAATCGCCCCCAGCACCGCCGATCCCCAGAATGTGGATGTCTGGCCCCAGTGCAGGGCCATCTGGCCGCCGAGCAGGGAAACCGCCAGCTGGGTCAGCGCGATCAGGGAGCTTATTCCCAGCAGCGCGCGGGTGACCCGCTCGGGCGGGAAGAAGCTGGCGAAATAGACCGACTGGACCACGAAAGCAGCCGCCCCGAAGCCGTGCAGTCCGCGCCCCAGCATCAACACCGCCGGGTGGGGCGCCAGGGCCATCAGGAGCGAGCCCAGCGCCGTCACCCCGATCCCGATTACGAGGAACGGCAGGCGCCTGCCGAAGCGGTCCGAAAAGTACCCGGTCGGTACCCGCAGGATCCCCTGTACGACACCGTAGGCCGACCAGATCAAGCCCACCATCGCCAGCGAGGCGCCCTGCCCTTCGGCAAAGACTGCAAACGCGGGGGCGTAAAGGTAAAGACTGCCCCACATTCCTATCGCCGAGACCAGGAACGCCCCGAACTGCAGTCTCGAGGCGTTCATTGCCGGCGGTCCCGAATCAATTGCCCGGACACCCGCTCCC
>CAYXKQ010000171.1:0-3992 GCA_964465715.1 uncultured Chloroflexota bacterium | reverse complement strand
CAGGTCCAGTTCGCGGGCGCGGCGGTATTGATCGGTGGCGGCGCGGTCCAGCAGGGTGTAGCGGTTGTGGTTTAAGAAGCAGTCGCATTCGCCGGTCTCGACAAAGCGCCGGATCAGGTCGACCGGGCCTCCCGAAACCCCGATGTTGCCGACGACCCCCTCGTCGCGGAACTGGGCCAACGCCTTGAACGCCCCGCCCATCACGTCGGCGAACTGGGCCCGCTCGACATCGTGAATGAGCACCACCGGCAGATAGTCGACACCGAGCTTCTCCAGGCTGACCGGCAGGCAGGCGCGGGCCTGCTCGTAGGAGTAGTCGAATTCCCAGGGCCGGTAGCCGATCTTGGTGACCAGCACCAGGTCGTCGGGGACCAGCCCCGAGAGCTCCTTCAGGGCGATCCCGAGACGCTCTTCGGAGTCGCCGTACATCGGCGAGGTGTCTATGTAGTTGATGCCGCTGAGCAGTATTTCCCTGACCACCGCGATCGCATCGTCGATGCTCTCCACAACCGGCGACGAGGCGATCCGGGCCGCCCCCTGGGCCAGGGGCGTCACCGCCAGTCCGGTGCGTCCGAAGCGCCGCCGCCGCATCAACACTCCCTCAAAAGCGCCCGCGATTCATCCCTTGGGGATCTCGGCTTCGTCGGTGATGACGCTGCCGATCTCGCGCATCTGCTTCACCAGCCAGATCATCTTTTCGTAGTGGAAGTCGCGCAGCGTCTCCGGCGTTCCGGACCAGGTGTGAAAGCCCTGCCCCGCGCGCACCCCGTCTTTGCCCTCCTTGGACATTTCGGCCAGATGCTTGGCGGCCAGGTTCTCGGGGTCGTCCAGCTGGGCATAGAGGTAGGCGGCGACCTTGGCGTGGTTGATGATCCCGCCCAGGTCGCGTCCGCCCAGCGGGCCGACCGAGATAAAGCGCGCCCCGAATCCGTAGCGGACCGCGTTGTCGATGTCCTCGGCGGAGGCGATGCCGGTCGCGAACAGCTCGATCGCCTGGCGGGTCAGTCCGTGCTGGAGCCGGTTGTGGACGAACCCGGGAATATCCACGTTCACGGTGATCGCCGATTTACCCATCTTTTCCCAGGCCGCCCGGGTTACCCGGATCGCTTCCTCGTCGACCTCGGGGTGCTTTATCACCTCGACCAGCGGCAGGATGTGGGCCGGCAGGACGAAGTGCGAACCGACAACCCGCGACGGGTGCGCGCAGGCATTGGCCATGTGCCGGATCGGGATGCCGGAGGTGTTGGAGGCGATGATCGTGGCCGGATCGGTGATCTGGCCCAAACGGCCGTACAGTTCCTCCTTGGCTTCGCGGTTCTCAAAGATCGCCTCGAGCACGAATTCGACTCCGTCGACCGCATCTTCCAGGGTCGGGGCCGCCTCGATCCGGGAGTAGACCGCGTCGGACTCGCCGATCAACAGGCCCTCGGCGGCCAGCTCATCGACGTAGGTGCGCATGTCGCGCAGCGCGCGTTGCACGTTGTCCGGGTTCTGGTCAAAGACCTTGACCCGACCGCAACCCTGGGCCAGCACCACGCCGATCTGAGGGCCGACGAGGCCGGCGCCGATTAGGGTTGCGTTTTCAAATACGGACATTGGCGGTCTGATCCTGATTGAGGGTGTTTGCAATTACGGGTTCGCCGAATCGGCGAAGTGCCTGATTTTCGACTCTGGCCGCCAGCGGCCGGGCGAACTAGGGTAGGCCGGCTGGGCTCCGGGCCAGGAACGGCCAGTAGCTGGCGGGCGGCTCGACCGGCCCGGCGAGGATCGGGTCGTCGGTGTCGACAAGGTGTCGCTGGAGCAGCGCTTGTAGTTCCTCCATCCGGTTGGGCTGCCCACCCTGGGCGGCCAGGTTGACCTGTTCGCGCGGATCGTTGACCAGGTCGTAGAGCTCGTATTCGGGCCGCGGCAGGGAGCGCAGCTGCCAGCGCATGTGCGGGACGATCGGCGACTGGTTGATGTCACCGGCCAGCTGCAGGCCCGGGCGCACCTCGAAATTGCGGATCAGCTTGTGGGTCAGGGTGCGGACCGAGCGCATCGGTTCGTAAAAGTCATGCCAGGTGGATTCGGCGAAGACGTGGTCGCGCGCCGCCTTACCGCCGCGGATCGAATCCAGGAAGCTGACCCCGTCGATGCCCTCCGGAATCCGGCCCGATTCCCCGGCCGCTTCAAGGAAGGTCGGCAGCAGGTCAACGTTCGAGGTCAGGCCGCCGTAGCGCGAGTTGGCCGGCAGACGGCCGGGCCAGGAGAGCACGGCCCCGATGTGGCAGCCGCGATCGGACAGCGTGCCCTTGGCCAGCGGCATGGCGATGCCGTGGTCGGCGGTGAAGACCACCAGGGTGTTTTCGGTCTGTCCGGCGCGGTCCAGGGCCCCGAGTATTTGGCCCAGCGCCCAGTCGGCGCGGGCCACATCGCCGTAGAAGTTCGACATTTCCTCCCTGGTCTCGGGGATGTCCGGCAGAAAGTACGGCACCGGCAGGGAATCCGGATCGGGCCGGTCGGGCCAGCGGTCGGTGAAAACGCGGTGCGGCTCGAAAAACCCGGCCATTGCGAAGAAGGGTTGGGAGGATTCGCGCGCGTTGATGAATTCCTCAACGTTGGCGGCAACCAGCTCGCACTCGGATTCGGGGTCGAATATGTCAAAGCCCGAGGCATATGGCCGGTCGTTTACGTGCCAGGTCCCAAAACAGGCCGTCTGGTAGCCGCCGCCGCGCAGGAGCGAGGCGATGGTCGGGATCGCCGCGTCCATGTTCCAGAGCCCATGGTTCTGAAGGCCCATGAGGCCGTGGCGGTGCGGCACGAGCCCGGTCACCATGCTGGCCCGCGATGGCGAGCAGGTCGGCGCGGCGGCAAAATGGTTTTCCAACACCACGCCGACCGAAGCCAGGGCGTCTACATTGGGCGTGACCGCGGCGTTGCCCGGATATGGGCCCATGTAGGCGCCAATGTCGTGGCAATGCACCAGCAGAATGTTTGGGCGCACGGAGAGAGACCCCTCGGAGATTTACGGCAGATTCCTTGAAGACCAAGCACATTTTGGACCCGGACCCGGACGATAGGGAAAGAGCCGCGGATGAGACCGCATCGATTGCAGCGGCCTTTGGGCTGCGGCGATCCTCGACCTCCGGACGGCCCGGCCCGCTTCTCGAACTGACCCGGACCGAACGCGCGGTGCAATGCCCGCTCCCTCTGGGAGCAGTCGAACTCGAAGGCGGCTATCTTGACGATTGGCGCGCCCCGATGCTTTCCGACGGGATCGACCACCAGTGGCGCCAGCTCCAGCGCGAAGGGATGCTGGACCGCCTGCGCTTGGCCGGCGAGGGACGCGCGCCGGTTGACCGAGACCGGAAATTCGCCGGTGAAGCGCGCCTCTTCAAATGGCTGGAGGCCGCCTGCCTGAAGCAGGCTGAAGACCCGGACCCGGTGACCGGACGGCGCATCGACGAAGCGGTCGATGGGATCCTGGCGATCGCCGACACCGACGGTTACCTCGGCCTGACCTACCCGGCCGAATTGGCCGACCTGCGCTGGCGCGATCGGCCGCGCGGACACGAGTTATTTGCCGCCGGGCACCTGATCCAGGCGGGACTGACCATGGATTCGGCGCTTGGCGACGACCGGCTCCTGCGGGCCGCCGAAGCGATGGCCGAACTGATTGGCGGGAAAGCCCAGGCCGGTGAGTTGAGCGATTACCGCGATCATCCGTGCTGTGAGATGGCGTTGATCGAACTCTGGCGCCGAACCGGGCGTCGCCGCCACCTTGAAACCGCCGAATACTTGATTTCGCTGCACGCAGGCACCGCCGGGAGGCCGGTCCGCGGACACGCCGTCTGCCTGACTTACTTTGCCGCCGCCCTGGCCGACGCCTACCTGGAAACCGGGCGCGACTCCTACATGGATTGGTCGCGGAGCTGGTGGACGGACGTAATCACGCGGAATTCCTACATCACCGGCGCGGTCGGGGGTCGCCCCTCGACCGAATCTTTCGGACG
>CAYXKQ010000170.1:0-4018 GCA_964465715.1 uncultured Chloroflexota bacterium | reverse complement strand
CAGTGACCACCGAGTTGAGTTTTTTCCTGCCGCTCTACAACGAAGAGGCCAACGTGCGCAGGGTCGCCGGGCGGGCCGCCACCGCGCTCGAGCAAAGCGGTCTTGAATGGGAGCTGATCCTGGTTGACGACGGTTCCACCGATGCCACCGCCGCCCGCGCCACAGAGCTCTGCCGCGATCCCCGCGTGCGCCTTGAACAGCACCCGGCGAACCGCGGCTACGGGGCGGCGTTAAAGACCGGCTTTGACTCCGCGCGCGGGGAGCTGATCGGATTTTGCGACGGCGACGGCCAGTTCGATCCCGCCGACATGGACAAGCTCCTGGCCCTGATCGGCGACAACGACATGGTGATCGGCTTCCGTCGGCGGCGCGCCGAGGGATCCGCGCGGGCTTTGCCCTCGCGGGCCTGGGCCTCCCTGGCCGGGGCCATGCTCGGATTCGGACCGCGCGATCTGGACTGCGGATTCAAGCTTTTCAGGTCCGGATTCGTCCGCTCGCTGGCGCTGGAGAGCGAGGGCGGTTTCATTTCGGCCGAAATCCTGGCCAAGGCCAACAAGCTGGGAGCCCGGGTTGCCGAGGTCGGGCTCGACCACCACCCGCGCCGGGCCGGCCGCCAGACCGGTCTCAATCCCCTGGTCGTAGCCCGCGCCTTCTGGGACCTTTTGCGCTTCTACAGGCGGCTCCGATCATGGCCCCGGTAAAACTCTCTATCCTGGTCCCGGTTTTCAACGAGGCCGCCCAGCTCCCCGAGCAGCTCAAGAGGCTCCTGGCGCTGCCCCGGGACTGCGAGTTCGTATTCGTCGATGACGCCTCCGACGACGGTTCGCTGCAGTACCTTGAAACTCTCACGGATCCCAGGGTCAGCCTGCTGCGCTCGTCCCGCAATCAGGGAAAGGGGGCCGCGGTCCGCAGGGCCCTGCAGGCGGCCTCGGGACGCTATGTGGCCATCCAGGACGCCGACCTTGAGTACCATCCCCGCGACCTTCTGCGAATGCTGGCGAGGGTGGAGGCGGATGGGGCCCGAGTCGCCTTCGGCTACCGCGATTTTTCCGGCCAGCGGCCGCTGCTGCGCTGGGGCAACCGCTTCATCACCTGGGTGGCCAACCGGATTTACGGGGCTAATCTCAGGGATATGGAAACTTGTTACAAGCTCATCGACCGGGAGCTGGCGCAGGGTCTCGGCCTGGAATCGAGCGGGTTTGAAATCGAGGCCGAAATCACCGCCAAGCTCCTGCTTGCAGGGGAGCACATCATCCAGCTACCGATCAGCTATGCGCCGCGCCGCGAGGGCAAGAAGCTCTCGGTCTGGCGCGACGGTCCGATGGCGCTCCTGACCCTGCTCTCCTACCGGCGCGGCAATGCCGGCCGGTAGCACCGGCGCGATCCGGGTCAGCGACCCATGTTGAGCGGGGCCCGGCTGCTGGCCGGATTGTCTCTGGCCGCGCTGGTGCTGGTTGCCTGCGAGTTTTCGGGGTTCGAAGAATCGTCCGAGAGCATGGCGGCGATGTCGGTTGCCGACGCGGCCATGCCCGAGCCCGCGTTCTTTACGGAAGAAGCCGGGTCCGCGCCCGAAGGAGGGGACGGATCGGTGCCGATCGACACCCTGGGCCGTCAGATCGTCCGCCAGGGCCGGATAAACATCGAAGTCGCGGATGTCAACACCGACTTCGGCCGGATCGAGGACATCGCCCGCCAAAACGGCGGATTCGTGGCCGAGTCATCCATCTACAGCAGCCCGCGCGACGAGCGCGGCGTGGTCCCTCCGACCCAGGGAGCATACCTGCGTTTGCGGATCCCGGCCGACCGCTTCGAAGCGGTTCGCGAACAGATCGCCGAACTTGCCGACACGGTACTTACCCTGGACACCAGTTCGCAGGACGTGACCATGGAGGTTGCCGATTTCGAAGCCCGTCTGCGCAATCTGCGATCTACCGAACAGCAGTACCTGACCCTGCTGGGGGATGCCTCCGACGTCGGCGAAGTAATCCAGGTCACCGACCGCCTCAGCGGCACCCGCGGCGAGATCGAGCGGATTGAAACCCAGCTCGAGGCGCTCGCATCGCTGGTCGAACTGGCGACCCTGCACGTGGACTTATCACGCACGACCGATCCCGATGAAGAAGACGTGCGCGGCCCATTGGACGCGGCCCGCCAGGGTTGGGAAGCCTCCTGGCAGGTACTGGAGGCGATTCTGGAATGGTCGCTGGCCATCATCGCCTTCTCGTGGTGGCTCGCACCCCTGGCCGCCCTGGGGGCGCTGATCGCATTCATTCTCAATCGCCGTTCGCATTCGGGCGATTCCGGCGCTAAAGCTGAGTCTGATTCCTAGCTCAGGACCGCCAGTCGTTCGGTCGGCGACGGGACTGCCGCGGGCGTGATCGTTCCGCCGCCCAGCACGAGCGGACCGTCGTAGAAGACCGCCGCCTGCCCGGGGGCCACTCCCCAGACCGGTTCACCCATTTCCACGCGCAACCTGCCCTCGGCCTTGGGGTGCAGCCGGCACGGCAAGGGGCGGGCGCTGGAACGCACCCGGACCGTGGCCGCGCGACCGGCCTCGAGATGACGCAGTGAGACCGGATTGAATTCGGCGACTTCAAACTCGGTCCGATACAACTCCTCGCGCCGCCCGAGCACGACCGCGTTCTCCTCTGGATCGATCCGGGCCACGTAGAGCGGGGTCGGGGCCGAAATCCCGAGTCCGCGGCGCTGCCCGACCGTGTAGGCCGAGATTCCGCGGTGCTCGCCGATAACCGTCCCGTCGGTCAGCAGCAGCGGGCCGGGTGCGCCCGAGTCTTCTCCGCGGCCCTTGAGGAAATCGCGGTAGTCGCCGGCCACGAAACAGATATCAACGCTGTCGGGGCGATCGGCGTTGGGCAACCCGAGTTTGTGGGCGTGGCCGCGCACCTCGGACTTGGAAAGCGACCCCAGCGGCAGCATCAGGCGCGCCAGACGCTCCTGGCTCAGCACGTACAGGACGTACGACTGGTCCTTGGAAGGGTCGGCGGCAGTCATCAGCTGCCGTCGCCCGGTTGCCGGATCGGAGGCGCACCGGGCATAGTGTCCGGTGGCGACCAGGTCGGCGCCCAGTTCCTCGAGCACCGGAAAAATGGCGTCGAATTTGATGTGGTGATTGCAGTCGATGCAGGGATTTGGGGTCAGGCCGCGCGCGTAACTGTCGGCGAAGGGCGCAACGACCCGGTCGCGGAATCTGTCGCGCATGTCGATGTGGGCATGATCTGCCCCGATTTGCCGGCATACCGCGCGGGCCGTCGCAGTCGCTTCCGGCGAGCAGCAGTTGCGGTCGCCCGGACCCGCGTCCTGCTCGGGCCAGATGTCGATCGTGAACCCGATCACTGAATATCCGTCCGCGACTAGCAGCGCGGCGGCCACCGAGCTGTCCACGCCGCCGCTCATCGCCACCGCCACGCGGGGGCGCCTGGGATTGGGCAGGTTGGACATCGGGTTACTGGCCGGTTGCTGGTCGGATCGGACCGGGTCGCCGCAGCGGGCAAAAACAACTGAATTTTCGTTGCTCGCCGGGCACCTTGGAACCGGCCACGATAATGGTCTCTGGAGGGTTGGCGGCCTCGGCCCGCACGCCGGAAGGGCGGCCCGCCCAGGAAAGCTCTACCGTAACGGCCTGACATGACGCAACTGGCCCACATCGGGGTGCGGGTGCTGGCGATCGCCCTTTTTGCCGGGGCGCTGGTATTGCTCTATTCGCAGATACACTCCCAGCCCGAAATCGTGGGTACGGGACTGCGGATCCAGCAGCTGCGCCAGGAGATAACTGCGACTGAACGAGAAATCCGGACCCTTGAGGAAGAACTCGCCTACCGCCAGACCGACAGCTACGTGATCGAGGTAGCCAAGGGCGAGCTTGGCCTGGTAGAACCCGGCGAACAACAGCTCCTGCTGAGCGGAATGCCGGCGGCCGCGGCCGCACCGGTCCCGCCGCCGGCCGCCGGCACCACACCGCCGCCGGCCCCGGCCGCCCACCCATCGCCGCTGGAGAACC
>CAYXKQ010000169.1:0-4086 GCA_964465715.1 uncultured Chloroflexota bacterium | reverse complement strand
GCACCGTCTACACGCTCTGCCAGACGGCGGTCCGCGCCACCCACTCATGGTTCGTGCTCTCGGACCTGCTGGGTTACCCCGACGTGAAGGTCTACGACGGATCGTGGACCGAGTACGGCAACCGCGCCGACTCGCCGATCGAGATCTAGAAAATTCCTGCCGGGGCGCGGCAGTACGCGCCGCGCCCCGGCAACCCTTCTGTCAGGCGGCCGGAATCGGCCGCTTTTTCAATTGGGGGCCGCTACCCTGGCCAGACGCAGTTCGTGGGCGCCGTCATCGCGGCCGAGCTCGTAGAAATAAAGCAGTTCGTCGCCGTAGCGCACGCATTCCAGGTAACGAAGGCATCCGGTACCGTAGGGCCCTTCCAGGACCGGCCCCTCCACCGAGTGCTTCACCACGTGGACCAGGTCCAGCGAGGAGCAGACCCCGGTCTTGTCCTCATAGACGTCGCCGTCGGTGACGCGGCCGTCGTAGAAGATCACGAAACCCTGTTCGTGCATGACCACCGAGGAGATTCGGGCCACGTTCCGGTCCCAGCCGTTGCCGGGCGTGGTTATGTCGCGCTGGAACTGGAACCTGCGCCCGCAGGCCGACGTCCAGAGACCGGTCGGGTGGAGCACCAGGCCGGTGGTGAAGACGTTCTCGGTCGAGTGCAGGTCCTCGTAGCTGGATCCCGGCACCACCGATTCGCGCGGCGCGTAGGGGACGAACATGTACGTTAACCCGCCGATGTAAAGCACCACCGGGTCCTTGACTCCCTCGGTCAGGGTGGAGGCCGAATCGAGCACCCGGACCCGCTTGGCCGGGTCGAAGGCGCGCGGATCAGCAGCTTCCAGCAGGTCGATCACCCACCGTCGGTCCGCATCCACGTAGGAGATGTAGTAGCGCCAGCTTCCGTTGGGAGCCCTGACCAGCGCGCTGCGTTCGATCGAAGAGGTGTCAAAATCCTCGGCAAAACAGGCCCAGATTTCCTCGAACTCATCGCCGCCGTCAGATAGGCTGATCGCCGACTTCCAGCCGCGCCCGCCGTCCAGCGGGCGACGGTGGCGAGTGCTCAGGTAGACGTCACCGCCTTCCACCCAGACGCTGGGCGCGCCCACCCAGTAGCCGTCGGCGGCCACTTCGGGTTGCTTGATTACCTTCCCTGCCGCGGGGTCAAACAGGGGCAGGGATCCGATCGATTTCACGCCGGTGGGCAACTGAATAGCTCCTGCAGGCTGGGAATTCCGCCGCCGCCGCAAGAAACCCGGTGCAAGTCCCGGGCGCGGCCGGCCTGGACGGTCGGGAGATTATCGATTCCGGCGGCTGCCCGAATCCGTCGACCGGGGCTATTCGATCAGCGGCGATGTGCGGAACCGCCATACCGCGGCCGCCGAAAACGCGGCCGCGAAACCGAGCAGCGCCACAAGTTCGCCGGCAACCGAATCGAACTGGCCGCCGAAGAGCATCAGCCGGTTGAAGGCGGTGTTGGCCCAGCCGTGCGGGGTGATCAACGCCAGCGTCTGCATCCAGTCCGGGGTTATGTATAGCGGCCACCAGCAACCGCCCAGCGGAGCGGCGACCAGCGCGGCCAGGATGGCGGCCGGGGTCGCGGCGCGCTCGGTCCGCACCAGGCTCGCCAGCAGGATCGCAAACGCCGAGGAGACCAGGACCATCAACAGGGCCACCAGGACGGTCGCCTGCGGGGCCAGGCCGAGCTCGATACCGAACACCAGCACCCCGAATACCCCCAGGACCCCGACCTGAACCAGGCCCAGGGCCGCGGTCGCCAGGAATTTGCCAAGCAGGACCTGCGCCGGGGCGGCGCCGGCCGCGACCATCCGCGCCAGGGTTCCCGAGGCCCTTTCGCGGGCGACTTCGGCGGCGGCGAAGGCGGCAGCCATGAATACGAACATCACGAGGTAACCCGGGATCGTGAAATCGGCCGGATTGGGCGGTTCGATGCGGCCAACGTCGACTTCGGAGAACTGAACGCCCGCGCCCGGAGGCGGCGCGAAGGCCGACGGCGGCGCCCCGAGCGAGGCCAGTGCGCCCGCCAGCGCCGACTGCAACTGGATCTGCTGGGCGATTGAGCCGGCGAACGATTCGAGCGCCGCCCGTTGCTGCGGGTCCGGTCCGGCGAAGACCTCGAGCCTGGCCCCGGAACCGGAGAAGACACCGTCGCCGAAATCGGGCGCGAAAAGGATGTATCCCGACAGCTCGCCCGATTCGAATTCGGCTGCTGCCGCCGCCCCGTCCAGGGACCTGATTTCGAATCCTTCGGCCGGGGACCGGACCAGCGCATCGATCATCACCCGGGAGAAGGCCAGCGGCCCCGATTCTGCGGAGGCGAGCGTGATCGTGGGTGGCGGCGCATCCTCGGCAGACTCGGAGAGCGCCGGACCGAGCATGAAGAAGAACGCGACCGCGAACGCCGCGGGGAATCCCAGCGCGAACGCCAGCCCGAAGCGGTCGCGACGCAATCGCAACAGGTCTTTTCCGGCAACCGCCAGCACCACCCGGATGCCCACCACGCCGCCTATCCCTCCGGCCGGGCGGTGCTAAAGAGCGCCCGCCCCAGGACCAGCAGGCAGATGGCGACGCCGGCCAGGACCGCGATCTCCAGGCCGTGGTCGGCCAGACTGGTTCCCTCTTCGATCAGTCCTCGCAGCGCGTCGTTGGCGTAGCGGTTGATGGTCGCGTAGCCGACCAGATCAAGGGCGCCCTCGAGGTCACCCTGGAAGAACGATCCGCCCAGCGTGGCCATGACCAGGGTGATGGTCACTCCGGACCAGTTGGCCTGGGCCTGGCTGCGGGCCAGGCCGGCGATCAGCATGCCGACCGCGGCGGCGGCGGCGGCCATAAGCAGGCCGATCAGCAGGATCTGGATGAACTGGGCCGGCGCAAACGAGCGGTTGATCGCCCAGGCGAGCCCGGTCAGCACGAACGCGGGCGCAAATCCGCGGGCCAGAGCCCCCAGGTACTTGCCCAGGAAAATCCCGGTCGCCCCCAGCCGCGTGATCAGCAGCCGTTCGAGCGTCCCGTTTTCGCGTTCCAGGACGATCGCGGCCACTGACGTTGCCACGGTGAACATCACGATCATGGTCAGGATACCGCTGAAGGTGCGATCAAACGCACCGGCCACGGCGGCGTCCTCGGGGGTAACGACCGCAACCAGCGGCTGGCGTTCCCAATCGTCCAGGCGGCCCAGGAATTCGGACTCGGCGGCGCCCGCCGCCGATCCGGGCGCCGCGTCCGCGGCCGCCCGAATCTGATGCAGCGCGGCGGCCGCTGCGGCCTGGCGCTCGGCCAGGGTGCGCACGATGCCGGCCACCACCCGCCCCTCGTCACCGCCGCCGCCGCGGGAATGGAACTGGACCTGCGGGGCGGACTGGGCTGTAGTCAGCGCCTGGCCGTAACCGGCCTGAATGTGCGTGACCAGCAGGCGCTGCGATCCGTCGAGCAGCTGCCGGGCCCGGTCCGCTTCGAGAAGTTCGACGGTCAATCCGGGCCGATCCTCGATGAGCCGGATAAGCTCCGCCGATTCGGGGCTGCGGTCCAGGTCGACGACGCTGGCGGTGGCTGAGAAATCGCCGCTGCCGCCGAACGCCCCCACCATCACCGCCAGCAGCGCCACCGGCAGGGCCAGGGAAAGCAGCAGCGCCTGCCGGTCGCGGACGTAGCGCTTTATCTCGGTGACTGCCAGGTCCAGCGGCGCCGGGTAGTGCATCGGCCGTTATTCGCGCAACGAGCGCCCGGTCAGGCCCAGGAAGACCTGTTCCAGGGTCACTTCGTCCGGATCTCCGATGCCGGACTTGAGTTCGCCGGGAGTGCCCCGGGCAACTATCCGGCCCAGGTCGATTACCAGCACCTGGTCACAGAGCCGGTCGGCTTCCTCCATGTAGTGCGTGGTGTACACGATTGTCATTCCCTTTTCGCGCAGCGCTTCGACCACTTCGAAAATCCGGTTGCGCGACTGGGGATCGACCCCGACGGTCGGTTCGTCGAGCAGGAGTAGCCGGGGACTGGCGACCAGCGCGACGGCGATGTTAAGGCGCCGCTTCATCCCGCCCGAGTAGGTCCCGGCCCGGTCGCCGGCCCGGTCGG
>CAYXKQ010000168.1:0-4109 GCA_964465715.1 uncultured Chloroflexota bacterium | reverse complement strand
CTTCACAGAAAAATAATACTGTTAATTGTTTAAAAGAGCTGTGCTCAGCCGCCCACCAGCAATCACCGCTCAAGAATTCATCGCATCGGGGAACCGTCGCCAACAACTGCATGATGTCGCCGGCCGCGGCCAGCAGCTGCCGGTGTACCAGCCCGACCACGACATCCTCTTCCGCGACCGACCCTGGGAATTTGACGTCGAATTGAAACGCCACGCGCGGTGAGCCGGCCTGGTAGCTCGTTGCGGTGGGTCCCCGGACTGCAAGGGTGAGCTCATCGAACCTGATCCACTGGCGGACCGTGGCCCTGTTGTCGGCCGGTTCGCCCTCCAGGGCGTTGGAAGCGGCCACGACCTCGAAATCGAATTCGCCGACCGGGATGCTGATCTCGGATTCGATGATCTGCATCTGACCTGGTGCCAGCGCCGGGAGTCGCTCGGCGAAGAAATTGATGCCGGACCACGCGCGTGGCGCCGGTCCCCAGAAGCCGTTGATCCGGATTTCGCTGGCCGTGAGCTGACCGGAGTTCTCCAGTTGCATCCTTACCCGGATCCGCCGCTCGCCCAGTACCTGGTGAGGGAGGAATCGGATCGCCAGGTTTGCGGCCTGCACCTCGAACGCGATCGATTTGCGGGCGTCCCCAACCTGGAATTCGACCACGTGATCGCCCGGATCAAGCTCGTATTCGACCGCAACTTCGGTCAAGTGCCCGGTCGGCGCACCGGTAATCTGGTGGACTAATTTGAATTCGGATCCGATCAGTCGCGCGCTCACCGGTACCGGGTCGTCGCCGCTCGGGCCGCCGGTGTTGATGATCCGGGCGCTGAATTCCACCTTTTGGGCAAGTCCGGCCACACCGGATGCCTCGGCAGTCAGCGAACTTATCTCGAAGGTCGCCGGATCGTTTCCGGGTTCAGGATCCGGCGCCGGCTCCGACACCTTGTCCCTTTCGCCAGCACCTACCGGAGACGGCGTCGGAGTCCCGGCGAAAATTTGCTCGGTTGCGGCCCCGACGACGACGGTTTCGGCGGGAGGTCGGGGCGGTCCAGATCCGGCGGTGTCGCAAGCCGCCATCGCGATCAGCACCGCCAGGGCGGTCGCGCAAATCAAGACCCGGGCGACGGGCAACGGACGCGGAAGGTTCCGGTCCGACCCCATCAACAGCGCCCTGACTGAGTTAATCGACACGCCCATCTGAAAGTCCCCGGCATTGAGCAAATCCAGCGCGAAACTCCCGGCGCCCTGCCCGAGAACGGACCGGGCGAGGCGCAATCAGACACCGCCAACACGGCGAGCTGGGGTTCGGCGATCCGGGTCAGGTTCCCGACCTGGCATATGGCAGGCAGGCAAGGGCGGCCGCAGAAGCCCGCGGGGGCCACATGGCCGAATCGGCATTGCCGCAACTTGAAACAACTCTCGGCAATCTCCATTTCGCGCCGGACGCCGGTTGCCGGCTTTCTCCGGGCCAAGGCGCGATCCGCGTCCGGCAAACGAGCGTCCGGAACGCAAACTGCACCTGCCGCAACCACCTGCGCCCGCGCCTCAAATCTGCAAATCCGCGGCCGGTCCTTATAACCGCCGGGCCGGCTATCGCAATGACTCCGGAATCGCCAGCTCGATGCCGTACTCGCCGTTGCGGGCCGACAAGCTCTTAAAGCAAACGCTGGATGATTGGCGCTGGGTCCATCCGAATTCGGAAACGACGCCAGTGGCATCGTCGATCGTCACGTAGAACTCACGCAGGGTCCATTCACCCAGCACCGGGATCCCGGTTGCGCGCACCCCTGTCGTGCCGGCGCCCTGACTGGTCGCAAATTCCGCCGCGTCGAAGGAATCGATCACGTGCCGGAATCTTGGCAGCGGATCGGTCCAACCTGGCAACCACCCAATCTCCTCGATAACCCTCGACGTGTCGGCCCGCACCCAATCGTTACCAGATTTGCGCCAGAGCACGCCCCCGATGTACCAGTACTCTCTGCGTCCGCTTTCAAAGCGAGCCGTCCCCGTGCCGCCGTCCCCGAAATCACCAATCAGGTAGTCCGACCACCGGTAGAAGGGGTTGGCGCAGCCGGGGCCGAACCACCGTCCGCGGATTTCAAAGGCGGCGCTTTCAGCGGCGATCATACCTTCGAGCGCGCCATCCAGCAGCGCGACGGGATCAAGGACCGGTTCCCCCATGTCGGATTGCCCCTCAAGTCTCGAATCGCCCCGACCGACAATCCCCGGCCGGTACACCTGGTCCCTGACCAGGGGCTGCGCCCGCCCAAATGCCGGCTCGTTCTCCCAGCCCTCAACCAGCCGTCCGCGCAGCGTATCCCCCAGGAGCGTGAGCTTTACCGGGGCGGCCGCATCGTAGGGATGGAACTCCAGCACCGCGGACTGGAAGTACTGGCGAATGAACCCCGCGGTGGCCCCGGGTATTCGCAGGCCGCCGGCAAGTTCTGCTTCCCGGCGGGCGTCGGTCTTGGGAAACCCGAACGCCGCTACCCCGCCCAGGCGCTCGAAGTAGTCGGCGAAACCGATCCGGGTCCCGTCGATTGCAAAGTTGGACACCTTGTGCCCCCAGGGACCCAGCACCCTCCCCGGGTTGGGGTTGAGAACATCCGGCTCCACGCCCTGGTCGACGCTGCCGCCCAGACCACCCCCGACATAGTCCCAGGCCAGCCTCCGCTCCACGATCCAGTCGTTGCCGACCCGGTGGAAGTCCACCACCCCGCGCTGGTAGAACTGGGTCAGGGTGTTGGGCTCCAGCACCAGCACCTCCGAGGTTGGATAGCCCCAGCGCTCGACCTGGCCGGTATCCAGGAAGTGGGTGAGGAAATCGGCTCCCAGCACCTGCCCACCGATCACCACCTCCAGGTCTGGGATGTTGTGCTTGAGGTCCTCGTTGCCCGGCGCCTGCACGTAGCGGTTGGCCTTGACGGTAATCGGGGACGGAAAACCGCGCACGATCCGGACTCTGTAATCTGCCTGCTCGCCATCATCTGAGGTTGCCCGCACCAGTACGAACTTCTCCGGGCCGCTCAGTGGGACCTGATGACCGGGCGCGCGGCGGTCGGCATCGCGGATCGGTTTACTTTCGCGGTCCAGGAAGGTGACGGTCGCGGGCCCGGCCAAAGCCTCCAGGGTCAGCTGGGTGGTGCCAAACCCGACATGCACCGCGTAATCGCCCCAGCCGATATCGAACGGCGGGTGCAACGCGCCCGGACTGGGCATCAGGCCGGCCAATCCGAACGGGCAGGGGCCGTGCGGCGACCGGCCGAGATCGTTGACCCGGACCCCGAACCAGTGGGCTGGCGCACAGCCGGTCAGGTTGTTGCCCCCGACGTAGACGAAGTCGAGCATCGTCATTGCCCCTAGATGCGGCGGGAGCGGGCCGGACAGAAGGTTTCCGTTTAGCAGCAACGTCTGCATCTTCTCCAGGCGGCCCAATTGGCGGGGAACAGGTCCGGACAGCTGGTTGTGATCCAGGCGCAGGTAGTAAAGCTCGAGCAGGTCGCCGAAAGATTCCGGGATCGATCCGCTGAAGCCGTTCTCCTGGAGTTGGACCTGTCTTAGTTCGGAGAGCCTGCCGATCTGGCCAGGTATCGATCCGCTGAAGTCGTTGTCGCCAAGATCGAGGACCTCAAGCTTCAGGTTCCCCGTAACTTGGGGCGGAATCGGACCGGTGAGGCGGTTGGTCTGCAATGTCAATTGCCTCAGTTCTGCAAGCTGTCCGATTTCGGGCGGCAACGGGCCCGAAAGGCGATTGACTCCCAGGTTGATGACGGTCAATCTGGCGGCGCCGGTGATCTCGACCGGGATCGGGCCGCTAAGCAGGTTCCGGTAGAGATTCAGGGTCATCAATTTCGTTAACTGGCCGAGGGACGCGGGAACGGAGCCGGTCAACCGGTTGTCGCCCAGGTCCAGCACGTTCAACTCGGTCAGGTTGTCCAGCTGGTCGGGAATATGCCCTGTCAGGTTGTTTCCGATCAACTCCAGGCGCCGCACGCGGCCGGCGCTGTCGGTGGTGATCCCGTGCCAGCTTCCCAGCGGCTTGCCGGTCATCCAGTTGGAGTTGTCGATCCAATCATCTCCACCGGTTGCGTTGTACAGGGCGACCAGTGCATCC
>CAYXKQ010000167.1:0-4113 GCA_964465715.1 uncultured Chloroflexota bacterium | reverse complement strand
GGGCGCGACATCATGGCGGGGTTGCGCAATATCGTCGGCGGTGAGGTTGATGAGTACACAAAGTTGCTGGCAGATTCACGCGAGCAGGCGATCGATCGCATGGTGGAGCAGGCAACCGCGTTGGATGCCGATGCAATCCTGGCGACTCGATTCATCACCTCCGCCCTTGCGCAGGGCGCGGCCGAGATTGTCGCGTACGGCACGGCAGTCAAACTGTCCCGATAAGCCAATCGACTGACTCCGGTGCGCAGCTCCGGGTTCGGTGAATAGCACAAACAATTGCAAAGGACTCTGTAATGGGCGGCTTCAATGGACTGGGCCTGCACCTGGGCAATCTGGCGCGCCTTTCCGACGCGCAGACGCGGTCGATCAGCGCCGAAAACCCCGACGGCTCACCCGGCCGCGGAGGAATGGCTACGGAAGGATTCGGGGCCGAGGCGGCGACCGACCTGGGAAAAGGCTGGAAGGTCGCCCCGGCGGTTTGGATCCAGTCCGGCGAGGTTTTCGAACTGGCCGACATCACCGGCCCGGGCGCGATCCAGAGCATCTGGTTCGCCGGTCGAATCGTGCGCCGCGAATGCATCCTTCGTTTTTACTGGGACGGTCAGGCACAACCCTCGGTCGAGGTTCCGGTAAGCGATTTCTTCGCCCAGCCGTGGGAGAAGTTCTCGCAGGTGAACGCCCTGCCGGTGTCGGTCAATCCCAACAACGGGGTCAATTGCTTCTGGGAGATGCCCTTCCGCCGACGCGCCCGGATCACGATCGAGAACCGGGCCTCCGAACAGGTCCCCTGCTATTACCAGATCAATTACGCCCTGACCCCGGTCGACGACGACGCGGCCTACTTCCACGCCCAGTTCCGCCGCTCCAACCCGCTCCCCTACATGACCGACCACACGATTTTGGATGGCGTCGGAGGTCGGGGCCACTTCGTCGGCTGCTCTCTGGGCTGGCAGCCCAATGACGACGGCTGGTGGGGCGAGGGCGAGATCAAGTTCTTCATCGACGATGACCGTGACTTCCCCACCATCTGCGGGACCGGCACGGAGGACTACTTCGGAGGGGCCTACAACTGGGATGTCGGGGGACGGTACGTTGACTACTCGACTCCGTTCCTCGGAATGCGGGTCGTGGAGGACTCGACCGCGACGTACAACCAGAACCGCCGGTTCGCGATGTACCGCTTTCACGTCATGGACCCGATCCGGTTTCAAGAGCGTCTGCGGGTGACGATCCAGGCGCTGGGCTGGCGGAACCGTCCGGAGCGCCGATACCTGCCCCTGCAAGACGACCTCGCGTCGGTGGCCTACTGGTACCAGACCCTCCCAGGCGCGCGGTTCCCCGAACTGGGCAGCCGCGACAGGCTGGAAATCTCGAAAGCGCGCCTGCCGACCTGAACAGGCACCGCCGGCGGATGCCGGCGGCTGTTAGCCGATTAGGCCGCCCACTTTATGGTGCAGCCCACCGCCCTGGTGGATGCTACCTGGGGGGAATCGCCCGCCAGCACCGCATCAATTGCATCGCGCAGGTAGCTGGCGCTGGCGTCGGCGGCTTCGACGCTGTCATCGACGGCGCCGGTATAAACCAGCGACCCGCCGGCGTCGAATAGGAACACTTCGGGTGTGTGCTGGGCCTGATAGGCGTTGGCGACCGCCTGCGATTCGTCGTGCAGGTACGGGAACGAGTACGAGTGAGCCGCGGCCAGCTCGCGCATCTTCTCGAAGCTGTCGGCCGGATAGTTGGCGACGTCGTTCGAGCAGATCGCGGCCATCCCGACGCGACCGCGGTAATCATTGCCGATGTCGATTAGCCGGCCTTCCCAGGCTTTGGCGTAAGGGCAGTGGTTGCAGGTAAAGACGATCAGGCGCGGTCCATCGCCCAGGTCGGCCAGCGTGACGGTCTCCCCGGTGGTTGCGGGCAGGGCGAAATCGGGGGCTGAAGATCCGAGTTCTAGGGGCATCGTTCACCTTTCCGTGAATCTGCGGCAGGCGGCGTCGGTTCACGCGGCGCGGTGCAGTTTTCGAGTCAATTAAAGGTTAGCGGCCCGCCGGATTGCGTCCGAAAGCTGTACTTTTTCAGGCAGCGGCCCGAATCCCGAATCGGGCCGGTCGTAAGTCCGGCAGGTCAGGGCCACACCCATCTCCGCGGCGCCGCCCTCGTCGATGTCCACCCCGTCAATGCGAATCGTCGGCGATCCCGGGAACCGGTGTTCGCGGGCCTGCTCCCAATCTCGGACGCAGATCTCTTCGACGATCGCCTCTACGCCCAGCTCAGTGAGCGTCCTCGCCAGCATTTCGCGCGCCTGCGGGTGCGACGGACAGTCGGGATACCAGAGAAACTGGATCCGCATTCTCCGCTAACTCCCTGAACGTTTCACCAGGATTGGTGCCGAAGGTGGGATTCGAACCCACACGCTCGTACGAGCACGGCGCCCTGAACGCCGCGCGTCTGCCAGTTCCGCCACTTCGGCAAGTTGGTTCACCGGGTGCTGCCGGCGGTTGCGCGCCGCAGACCGCGTCACCGGTAGCGGGGGTCGGAATCGAACCGACGGCCAAGAGCTTATGAGTCTCCTGCTCTACCTCTGAGCTACCCCGCCGCATGTTGCCCTAGATATTAGAGGTTTTCGGACGTAGCGTGATCGCCTCCGATAAGGGCCGCTGGTCGGTCGCTCCCGGTTCCGCGCGGGCTGCCGGACGATCAACCCGGCCTTTTCGCCCGCGGTGCGCCGGGTGCCGGCCGGGCAGGCTAGAAGAGCTCTTCGCCGGGTTGGGCCGCTGCCTGACGAATCCAGTCGCTGAGGACTCCCTCGTCGATTTCCTCGTCCTCATGGATGTGGAAGTAGCGCACATCGTCAACCTTGGAGGGTACCGGGGGTACAGGTGTAAGCGAGGCGCCGCGCAGAAACGTGATCTTGATGTACCGGGTAAAGCAGTGGTAACCGAGGAACCACCCCTGGCCTTCGATTCCGTAGAAGGGTGTATTCCACCTGACCGCCTTGCGCACCTCAGGAACGGTTTGCTCGATCAATTGGTCAATTCGGCGACCGACTTCCCGTTTCCAGCCCGGCATCGCCGCAATATAGGCCTGCACCGGCGCGTCTCCGTCGGCTTTGGCAATCTGCGGGTTGCCGCCGGACAGAAGGACGGGTTTGGAATCGGCGCGCTTGGCGCCCGCAGTCGATTGCGCGGATCTTTTTTTGGTCATGCTGGGTGTTCCGAAGGGGCGACATCGCTGCTGTCTCACCGGCTGCGGGCATTTGCCGGGTCGGCTTATTTTGGTCCGGGGTGCGCTAGGCCAGAAAGCGTGCCGTAGCCAAAGAGCGGTCGTCCCGGCCCCGAGCGCTCCATGAATCGCGCGGAACCCGAACCGACGGGGCTTCCCAGGTTCGATCCTGGTCACATGAAGTCAGTCAGCCCCCGCGATCGCCGAATCAGGCACGTCAGCGGGCGTTTCCACAAGTTCGACGCCCGCTAGCGCGGCCACGGTCGCCACTTGATAGAGTGACGCTGGCCGACGGTATTCCCGTGGCGTCACCTGGGGTGAACAGGAATTCAAGGCGCCCGGCGAACCAGCCCGAGAATCTCGGCCTTGAGCAGGAGCGGAGCGATGCTGCGCATCAGCAGCGCTCGGCCGACCCAGAACCCAGGTTTTTGCGCCGATGTTCGCGAATTGTTTCGCAATCACGAGTACGCATCGCCGGCTCGCAACCCGCGCGGCCGCGACGGCACCTGGTGGGCCCAGTTGGATTCGAACCAACGACCAACCGGTTATGAGCCGGCCGCTCTAACCACTGAGCTATGGGCCCGGTCCGCCAGGAATTATCTATGCTCTACATCCGGCGAATCGGGGCTGAGAGCCCGTGCGCCGCGGGATAGGCTAGGCGCGTTTCAGGAACAGTGGGGCAAGGAAGTTGTCGACCGGTGCGTGGTTGTCCGAAAGCAGAATCGGTTCGCGCTGGTCCATCCAATCGGCAAGGTCGCGGTCCGAAACCAACCTGCCCTCCGAACCCAATCTCACGTTCCTGAAAAAAGAATTCAATCCCGCGCGGTCAATGGGTGCGTCCGAGGCCAGCACGAGGGTTGACATTCGGTCCTGGAAATCCAGCCCGTAAGT
>CAYXKQ010000166.1:475-4124 GCA_964465715.1 uncultured Chloroflexota bacterium | reverse complement strand
CCCAGCAACTGACCCCGGTTGATCCGCGCCCTTCGCGGGCGGCTCGGCGCCGGCCGGGGCGGGCGGGTCAGTTCCCGGAGCCGGTCAGGTCCAAGCCGCGGCGACGCGGGAGCCGGGGCTCCGAGCAGGGGCTCGAGCGCGATCCCCAGCGCGACCAGCGCGGTGAGCCCCAGCAGGGCGGCAAAGTAGACGGTCACTCGGATCGCCGGCGCCGGCCGGGTCGGAAGAACTCGAACCGGCTGGCGACGATCGCCAGGCCGCCCGCCACGATCGCCACCGGACCGATCCACGCCCAGAGCTGCGGGCCCGACTTGGGCGGGTCGAGCAGGATTTCCTCGCCGTAGCGCTCGACCATGAATTCGATCACCTCGTCCTCGCTGCGGCCGCGCCGCAGCTGCTCGGCGATCGCGGCCCGCATCTGCACCGCCAGCTCGGCGCCCGAATCCTTGACGCTCTGCCCCGCGCACACCGGGCAGGCGAGCTTGCCGGCTATGGCCCAGGTCTGCTCCTGCAGCAGGTCCTCATCGCCGGGACCCTGGCCGGTCAGGGCCAGCAGCAGCCCGGTAAGCAGCAGCGCTGCCGTCAGGCGCCGCGCCATGCCTGCCAGGCCAGAGATTGGCCGCCGGACTCCCGGGCCGCCGCCGCCAGGCGCGGAACCGCGCCCGGCCAGAAAACGATCAACACGCCGAGGAAGAAGACCGGGCCGCCCACCCACATCCATCCAATGGCCGGATTGACAAGCACCCGCAGGCTGACCTGCTCGAACCCGTCGCCCCAGCCCGAGAGCACGATATAGACATCGCTCAGCTGCGGAAAACTGGTGCGAATCCCGACATCGGATACCGGCTGGCTCTCCCAGCCGCGGTGCACCCGTCGCCCGGCCACCACTTCATCGACCCGGCCGGCCGCGGAAACATCGATCCGGGCGTCGACGTAGGTCACGCCCGCGCGCACGAAGCTGTCCATCCCGCGGTAGGTGATCTGGTATTCGCCCACGTTTGCCGATTCGTCAAGGCCCAGGGTCAGGGCCCGCTCGGAACCGAACCCGCTAGTCCCCACCGCCCCCACCGCCACCAGCACCACGCCCAGGTGCACCACGTAGCCGCCCCAGCGCCGCCGGTCGGCCTTAAACCGCCGCCAGGCCGCGCCCGGACCGCGCCGAAGGGGGCCGGCGAATTCGACCGCCACCGCCGCCGCCGTAAATGCGCAGGCGCCGACCGCCACCAGCAGCAGGGCCTGGGATATGCCCGACAGCAGAAAGGCCGCACTCACCAGCCCGCCGGCCAAAAGGGCCGGGGTCAGGCGCCGGATGAACGCCCGCCCCGCCGTCCGTCGCCAGGCCAGCAGCGGCCCCACCCCGGCCAGGACCAGCAGGCCGACCAGCAGCGGCGCGTTCACCTGGCCGTAGTAGGGCGCGCCGACGGCGACCTGGCGTCCGGTCAAGAGCTCGGAAATCAGCGGGAATATGGTGCCCCAGAACGTGGTCGCGGCCAGCGACGCCAGCAGCAGGTTGTTGAGCAGGAAGCCGGATTCGCGCGACCCGACCGACTCAAATCGGCGCGAACTGGCCAGCAGCGGGGCCCGATAGAGGATCAGCAGGACCGCGACCGTGAGCAGGACCCCGAACCAGACGAAGAAGTAGGGGCCGATCAGCGACTGGGCGAATGAATGCACCGAGGTCAACACCCCGGACCGGACGATGAACGTCCCGAATATCGCCAGCACGTAGCAGAGCAGGCAGAGGGCGATGTTCCAGGTCTTCAGCATCCCGCGCCGCTCCTGAACCATGGCCGAGTGCAGGTAGGCGGTCGCCAGCAGCCAGGGTATCAGGGCGACGTTTTCCACCGGATCCCAGCCCCAGAATCCTCCCCACCCCAGCACCCGGTAGGCCCACCAGGCGCCCAGGATCAGCCCGGCCGCCTGCAGCGACCAGGCCAGCAGCATCCAGGGTCGGTTCAGGGCCAGCCAGGCCGAGCCGACCTGGCCGGTGGCCAGGGCCGCGACCGCGATCGCAAACGGGGTCACGAAACTCACGTACCCGGCGGTAAGCAGCGGCGGGTGAATCTGCATCGCCAGGTCCCAGAGCAGGGGGTTCAGTCCGCGCCCGTCGGCCGGCGCCGGGACCAGGCGTTCAAACGGCGAACTCTCGAATGAAAGGACGGCCAGGAAGAAGAGCAGCACCGCCCCCACCACCAACGCGACGTATGGGCCGAACGCGGGCCGGCGGCGCCAGATGAGCGGGACCGCGATGCCGGCATGCAGCGAGGTCAGCCAGGCCCAGAGCAGGAGCGAGCCGGCCTGTCCTCCCCAGATCGCGGCGAACGTCAGTCCGGGCGGCATGCCCAACGCGGAGGTCTCGGCCACCGCCGAAATCGAAAAATCCGACGTGATGAATCCGGCCGCCAGGATCGCCATGGCCAGGGTCGTGGACAATCCGGCCCCGACCAGGGCGCCGCGGGCCGAGCGGGCCAGGCGGTCGTCGCGCAGCCAGACCGCAAGTCCCGCCCCGCCGACCCCGTAGCAGGTCAGCGCCAGGGCCAGCAAGAGCGAGAGTCGACCGAGCGCGGCTAGATCCACGCGCGCACGACCCTCAATGAACCGACGGCCGGCACAGAACCAGGCGGCACCGGCCCGACGTCAGTCCTTGCCGCCGGGCGGTTCGGATCCCGCTGCAGTGCGGCGGGCGAGATCGGATGCGACCGCGCGCATCCGGCCCCTGGCGTAGACCGCCCAACCGACCACTCCCACAAAGAACGTCAGGTAGGCGATCGCCAGCATCAGCAGATTCGAGTCCCAGGCCGGCATGTCAGGCCAATCCGTCCAGGCGGTCCGCGACCCGTTCGATTCCCAGCTGCCACCAGAGCATCACGCCCCAGACCAGCATTACCGCGGCGGCCGCCCCGATGAGGGTGTGCGACATCGCCGGCGGCAGTCCCGGCGAGTCCGGCGCGATCACCGATGGCTGCGGGTGCAGGGTGCGCCACCAGTAGGCCGACATGTAGTTGACCGGCACGATGATCGCACCCAGGATTCCGATATAGGCGGCGAGGCGACCGCGGCGCCGCGGGTCATCGATCCAGCCGCGCAGCAGCAGGTAGCCGGCCTGGACGAACCAGAGCACCAGGGTGGTCGTCAGCCTGGCGTCCCAGGTCCACCAGACTCCCCAGACCGCCCGGCCCCAGATCGCCCCGGTCGCCAGCACGATGGTCGTAAAAACCACGCCGACGATGGCGGCCGAGCGGGCCAGCCGGTCGGCGCCCGCACCACGGCCTGAGAGCACGGCGATGCTGGCGGCGGCGGTAACCAGGAAAGAAACATAGGCGGCCAGCGCGGTTCCGACGTGGATGTAGAGGACCCGCTGGACCTCGCCCTGCACCGCCTCGCGCGGCGCGTAGAAGAATATCGCGGCCAGCGCGGCCAGCAGCGCCAGCGCGGCGACCGCGATGAAGGGCGTGGGCGGTGCGGTCTTGCTACTCAACCAGGATCTCCTCAATCGCCAGGATAGAAACCGCGCCGATCAGGGCCGCGTAGGCAACCCCCAATCCGACCGCCTGCAGGGTCTGCCAAACACTAGTTTGGCCGATCGCCGCCGGCGCCGTCAGGACCCCGGCCAGCACAACCGGCAGGACCGCCGGCAGCATGAGCAGCG
>CAYXKQ010000166.1:0-465 GCA_964465715.1 uncultured Chloroflexota bacterium | reverse complement strand
CCGGGCCGAGACCATCGCCAGCAACGCCCCGTAAGCGGCGGCGACCGCCGCCAGCGCCAGCGACCCGGCGCCGGCCAGCAGGATCATTGCCGGGGTAAGCAGGTTGGCCTCGAAGAAAAAACTCGCCGCCGCCAGGCCCAAAAGCGCGGTCGGCAGCAGCCGCACCAGCTGGGTGATGGTCTGGGTCACCAGGACCGCCGGCCGCGAGACCGGGAGCGCCAGCAGCAGTTCGAGCGACCCGGACTGGCGCAGCTGCGGGAAACCGTACTGGGCCCCGGTCACGGTCGCAAACACCATCGATGCCCAGAACCCCCCGACCGCGGCGTCGGTCGAATCGGCGAGCGGAGTCTGCAGGGCCAGACTCACGGTCAGCATGATCAGGACCGCGAACGCCAGCAGCGCGCCGATGTCGCGGCGCGACCGCCAGGCCTGGGCCAGATCCATCCGTGACAGCGTCAACAGGTC
>CAYXKQ010000165.1:0-4139 GCA_964465715.1 uncultured Chloroflexota bacterium | reverse complement strand
GGCCCTGGTCGGCCAGGACCCGGGCCCTTGCGGCGGCGCTACGGTTGGCGGAGATGATCCGGTCCACGTTCGCGCGGTCCTCGCGCTCCATTTCGTCGAGCAGGCCGCGCCGGCGCGCGCGGTTGCGCTGGTAGGCCCCGCAGAGATGGAATCCCACGCAGCCCGGGTTCTCCAGCAACTCCTCCAGTACCTCGGCGTACCAGGTCCCGTCGTTGGGAATGAATCCGTCAGCATCGACCTCCCCGTGACCGGCCGCATCGGCCAGCAGGACCGGCTTCCCGGTTCGCCGGTGCCAGTGGTCTAGGTGTCGGGCCGGCCGCCGGAAATCCTGAAATGAAAGCACGTCAACGTACGGGGATGCGGCATTGACCACTTCGCCGGGTAGGCGGGCGTTGGCTTCGTAGCGGTCGCCCAGGATCAGATGGCCCGGATCGTAGCGCCGGATCGCATCATGCGTGGTCTGGTAATAGCCCTGCGCCAGGACCGACAACCGGCGACGGCCGCTTGCGCTGGAGAGCAGGTCCGGATCAAAGAGCGGTCCGCGCCAACGGTTTTGCGGCAGATCGTGCGCCCAGGTCGGGCAGTCGCTGTAGAAGTAACCGATCAGGTTGGGGTCGCCGGCCAGTTCGGCGCAGTGCGACCTGGCGACGTAATCGACCCACTCGGCCCAATCCGGGCTCAGGTAATCAAAGTGCCGGGTGTGCTGCTCCCACTGATGGGATTCGGTGAACGGCAGCAGGTGACAGTAAGGCATCCCCAGGGCGCGGTACTCCTCGGCGGTAAACGAACGCGAATGCCGCCACTGCTTCACGGTCACCTCCTGCACCCAGCCGACGGTGTTGAAACCCCAGCGGCGCAGATTGGGAGTAACCGATTCACGGATCCAGCGGATCGTGTCACCGCCGTAGCGTTCACGCCAGATATGAACGTTCTCCGGATAACGCAGGCTGGCCGGATCGATATGGTTCAGCCCGAGCGAGAAGAACGGTTCGCCCTCCGGGGTGTAGAGCCACCAGCGCCCGGCCCGCCGGCCGAGGGTGAAGAACCCGTCCGCATCGACCTGGGTGGTCGGCCCGCCGCCGTTCCCGGACCGGGCGGCGGGAGAAGGCGGGGGTCCGTCCGGATTCAAGGCGTCGGCGCGCGCCCTGCCCGCAGACTCCGAATCAGGCGACGACGCGGCCGATTTCGGGCCAGCCACGCCAGGTCCCTTCGAACCCGGCCACCCGGTAATCGGCATCGCAGTACCAGAGTTCGCCAGCGCGGATCGACAACCCGTGCGGGAATGCGTCGTCGGATCCGAACGTGATCCGGTCCAGTTCGACCCCGTTCTCAACGGCGTACTTGACGATGACCCGCTCGCCGGTGTGCGCGCACCAGACCCCGTCGCCATCGCGGGCCAGTCCATGCAGCCTTGGCAACTTAACCGGGAAGGTCGCCAGGACCTCGTAGCTGTCCCCGTCCACGAGGTGCAGGGCGAGGGGATTGAACCCGGTGACCCAGATGTTGCCGTCGTCCCACTCGAGCCCGTGCACGCCACCGCCGTCCGGGGTCCGGAAGCGGTCGATCATCTCCCCGGAATCGGGATCCAGCTTCAGGACCCAGCCCAGGCCGGTGTCGCTGGGCCGCGGCGGCCGGACCTCGGTCTTGCCGTTCGACGCGGTCCAGTAGAAGCCTCCCCCGGCCGCGATCCCGGAACCGTTCTCGGTCGGGGTGGGAATGCGACGGCTGACTTTTCCGACGGCGTCCAGGACGAAGATGTCATCGGATTTCTGGTCCATGACCAGCAGTTCGTCATCCACCCACTGCAGGCCGTTGGGATGCACGCAGGGCGAATCGAATTCCTTGACCGTTCTCACACTGGGCGGCTCCACATTGACAGGTCAGTTTCATTCAGGTTAGCGACCCAAATCCCCTCGACCGGCCTTCCAAAGCAGTGGTTGCCCGCCAGGCGGCGGCTCGGGATGAGATTCCCCTTGCCGACGGCCCGGGCGCGAGGTCCGCTGGCGCACAATTGCTGCAAGTGCTCAGATCTGCACACCCACCCCGGAGGATGTCGTGAGGCTTGCCAACAAAGTAGCCCTGGTAACCGGCGGCGGCTCGGGAATCGGCCGCGCCACGGCATTGCTTTTTGCCCGCGAGGGCGCCAGGGTCGTGGTAGCCGACCAGTCCGCGGAATCAGCCCGGGCGGCTGTCGACCAGATTGGCGCGGATGGGGGCGAGGCCGTGATCGCGTCCGGCGATGTCTCCCGGTCCGAGGACGCCGCGGCGATGGTCGCGGCCGGGATCGAATCGTTCGGCCAACTGGACGTACTGGTCAACAGCGCCGGCGTCTCGCCGCGCAACGCCACCGGGCCGGGAGCCGGTTCCGATGAGATTTGGGAACGGGTGCTGGCGGTCAACCTGACCGGCACCTACCTGGTGAGCAAATTCGCGGTGCCGCACATGCGGGAAGGCGGTGGTTCGATCATCAATCTGGCCTCGATAATCGCGGTCGTGGGTTATGCGGCCGAGATCCCCAGCATCATGGGGCCGTTCAACCCGTACCCGCCGTCCAAGGGCGGGGTGCTGCAGCTGACGCGCAACATGGCCCTGTCGTTGGCGGCCGACGGCATCCGGGTCAACTGCATCTGTCCCGGGTACGTCGAATCCAATCTGACCGCCGGATTGACCCAGGATCCTGAATCGCTGCAAATACTGATCGACCGCCACCCCATCGGCAGGCTCGGCCAGCCCGAGGAAATCGCCTACGCCGCACTGTTTCTGGCGTCCGATGAGTCCTCGTTCGTCACCGGCTCACCGATGATGGTGGACGGGGGATACACCGCCCAGTAACGCGCGATCCTCCATCGCTGCAGCCAGGTCCTGACCGCTCCCGGTCGAGTCGGCGATCGGTCAGCGGGGACCGCGTACCAGATCCACGATCAGCGCCCGGGCGCGGTCGGCGTCGACCCCGGTTGCGCCCCGGCCGCCGCCTTCGTCAGCGGCCAGGACGGTCCTGCCCCGTTCGGCGCCGCCGCCGATATCCACGGCGAGCGTGCCACGGCTCCAGGAGATCAGACCTGGATCGATGGCCGCGGCGACGGTAAGCGGATCGTGCAGGCTGTAACGTTCCGGCCGCCCGCAAACCGCCAGCCGTGATCGCAGGATGTCCTCGGCTGCGGCGGCGGTCGGCGTGGTTCTCTCGCCCCAGCCGCCAAACGACCGGTCCAGTTCCACCTTCGTGGTAACGTCCAGCCCCACCAGCGCCACCGACGCCCCGCTCGCGAATACTTCGGCGGCGGCGAGCGGATCGTTGTAGATGTTGAATTCGGCCCAGGCCGTGACGTTGCCGGCAGTCTCCAGGGCCCCGCCCATCACCAGGATTTCGGCCAATTCGCCGGCCAGTTGCGGTCGCTGCCGCAGCGCGACGGCCACGTTGGTGAGCGGGCCCAGCGCCAGCAGGGTCAACTCGCCGGGCCGCTGGCGGGCGGCGGTTGAGATCGCATCCGCGGCCAGACCGGGTCGAACCTCCGCCGACGGCGTCGGCAACTGAACGCCGATCCCTTGCGATCCGTGGAATTCGTACGCGTAGGTAAATCCGCCCTGCAGCGACTCTCCCGCGCCGCGCCAGACCGGCACGTCGCTGCGACCGGCGATCTCGAGCAGGGCCAGGGCGTTGCGGGTGGTGTCGGCCAGCGACGCGTTGCCACCGACGGTCGTGAGTCCGACAACTTCCAGTTCGGGCGAATTGAGCGCCATGAAAATCGCCAGGGCGTCGTCGGTCCCCGGGTCGCAGTCAATCAGTACGGGCCGCATCGCTTGGCTCCATCGTGCTTGCTTTCTGGGCCGGGCGGTCTCCCGGCCGCGGTTGCCCGCTATTCTGCGGGCAGCGGGCGCGCGGGGACCCGGCCCCGACTCAGGGCCGGGTTCCGGGACTGGCTCCCCGGCTCCGGACGGTGCGGCGGTTCGCGGCGCCCGTGATCGCCGCCAGCACGGCTTCGGGCGTGGCCGGGGCGCCAAGGCGCAGCGCCGCGTCCGGACCGGCGGCGCTGGCAATGGCCTCGCGGATGGCCAGCCAGACGGATATGGAGAGCATCAGCGGAGGCTCGCCCACGGCCTTGGAGCGAAAGACGGTCGGCTCGCGGTTGGGCGCGTCCTCG
>CAYXKQ010000164.1:0-4164 GCA_964465715.1 uncultured Chloroflexota bacterium | reverse complement strand
TGGATTTGTGGGGCATGCTCTTTTCCGATTGTAGGGGCAACCTTTTGGTCAAGCGCTGGGCCTCAAATCCGGTCGAGCCCCATTTCGTGGGCCAGTTCGGTGAGTTCCAGGGGCCGGGCTACCGGCTCGGCGAGCGCGGCCACGACCGATCGCCAGCGGCGCAGGCTAATTTCGGCGCCGTCGGCGCGGGCGCGATCGAGTCTTTCCAGAAGCGCCAGCAGGGCCAGGAATCGGTGGATGCCGATCAGCTCGGGTCGGTAGCTGCCGCCGCCCAGAAAACTGAAAAGATCGATCAGGGTCAGCACCAGTTCGCTGTTGATCGCGCAGACGTACTCCTCACCGGCCCCGCGGGCCCCGCTGGCGATCAGGTACGATGCGATCCGGCGTTCCACCCACTCGGCGCCCAGGACCGAGAAATCGATCACGGTTACCGAGTCCCCATCGGTCACCAGGTTGCTGGCCGAGCAATCCAGCGAACCGTAGTTCCAGGCCCCCTGCCAGGCGATTTCGTAGATGGGCCGCAGAAGATCTTCGGCGTCATCCAGGTCGGGGTTGATTAGCCGGCAGGCGCGGGCGTTGCCCAGCAGGTCCTCCTCGTCGCGGCGGCGCAGGTGATCGACCATGACCTGGTCCGAATCCTCGCGTGGCCCCGAAATCTGGGCAAATACCAATTCGACCGCGATCAGGGCGCGCAGCCCCACTTCGATCAGCGGATCGTCGCTGCGGGCGCTGATTACCTGGTCCAGCGTGCGATCGCCGTGCCAGCTGAGCAGCAGCCCCGGCGCCTGGTCGTCGGCGGCCACCACCCGCGGCGTGGGGGCGTCGAATCGTTCCAGCTGCTGCAGGGTCTCGCGCTCGGTGCGGAAGGCGGTGGGATCGGCCCCGTAGAGCTTGAGCGCCCAGCGCCCGCCCTCTCCGTCCTCGGCCAGATAGGTCCCGGCGCCCTCTCCACGCTCGATGATCGGGCGCGCGGTGAGCGGGCGCTCGGCCAGATTTGAGGCCAGCTGGGTCGGATTCATGGTGCGGCCTCCGGGAACTCGTACTCGACGCTAACGCGGGTGCAGGACCGGGCCGAGACACCGAGCGCCGCGGCCACCTCCTCGGGCCGGCAGAGCGTTCCCTCACCGATCGCGATTTCAACATCAAACTCTTCCCGGTCGCGGGCCGAAAGTTCCCTGACCGCCTGGCGCACGTCTACCTGGCGCACTTTCCCGGGGCCGCGCTGTACCGTGGCCGGGGCGGTGTCCAGCTCCATGAACCGATTGATGGACGCCTCCAAATCGGTCGCCGGCTCTGAAAGCAGGACCCGGTAACGGTAACCACGGGCAGCCGCCATCGGCGATCGCCGACCCACGACCGGCCGGTCCTCGCCGACAATGCTTAGCCCGCCGGGGCAGGCCTGGTCCAACAGATCGGCCAGTTCTGGTGGTCCCGGATCGGAAAGCTCGATATCGACTACCTCGTCGCGGCCGCAGTGACCAACCGGAAGCGGCGGGCCGAATCGCAGGCGCGGTTTTGGCGAAAAACCCCGGCTGTAGGCCAGCGGGGCGTTGATCCGGCGCAGGGCCCGGACGAACGCGGTGATCAGATCGTTGTGGGGCAAATAGCGGGCCGGACCGGTCTTGTTGAACCGCAATCGCCGGGTGTAACTCGCGGGAGGAGCGGCGCTCTGCGGCCCGGGGCCGGATCGCTCAGTCAACCGGGCACGCCGCGGCGTTAGCGGATAATCCCGCCGGGAGGCTTGCAGCATGCGAACCCTGGTTCTTAATCAGGACTACCAGCCGCTGAACATTTGTTCCGACCGGCGCGCGTTCGTGCTGGTGGACCGCGGCAAGGCCGACCTCGTGTCCGAACATCGGCAGCGGTTCCGGCTGTATGAGAGTTCCCTGGCGCGGCCCTCGGTGATTCGGATGCGCTACTACGTCCGCCGCCCGCCGCCGGGCGCCAAGCTTGGCCGGCGCGAACTTTTCGCTCGCGATGATCACACCTGCCAGTACTGCGGCGCGCGCGAGGCCGAATTCACCGTCGACCACGTCCTGCCCAAGCGACTGGGCGGGCCGGGCACCTGGGAAAACCTGGTGACCAGCTGCCGGCGCTGCAATCTGCGCAAGGGCGGCAAGACGCTCAGCCAGGCCGGAATGCGGCTGCGAAACAGGCCGCAGCGGCCGTTGATATCCATGCATCGGATGGTCCAGCTCAAAGCCGCCGGCCGGGAAGAGCCGGGCTGGCGCCAATTCCTCTATCCGGGTACCTTCGCCGCCAAGCTGGAGCAGAGCGCGGTCTGACCGCGGCCGGAGTCCGGACCGAAAAGGCTAGTTGGCGGACTTACTCTCGCTGGATTCGGCCGGCGCCGCTTCCGAGGCGTCGGCGCTGGCGGCCATGTCGCCGGATTCCTCACCCTCGGTCTCGCCCTCCTCGGGCCGGGCTTCTTCGCGGAATTCGCGGATGCTACGGCCGAGCGCCCCGCCGATTCCCGAGATCTTGCCGACCCCGAACACTACCAGGACGATCGCCAGGATTATGAGGAGCTCGAGCGGCCCTACGGATGGCACGTGTTGACCCTTACTGCTAGGTGGTCCCGCCCACCGCATGAAGCCGCGAAGCCGGGGGCGGGCAGGAGTATTCTAAAAATTTTTGCCAAATCCCGGATTCGATCACCCGTCCGAATCGGTCCGCAGGTAATTCTGCGACCGCTGGTAGTTGTCTTCCGAGATCCAGCCGCGCGACATGTAGTAGTTCAGGATCCGCCGCAGGTGCAGGATGCTGAACAGATTCACCTCGGCGCCGCCGCGACCCGAATAGTGCTCACGATCCCGGTCTATCAGCACCGCCGCGTCGGTGACCCGCAGGTCCACCGATCGCAGCGCCAGCGCGGTCGCCGAGATTGAGCCCCCGGAGGTGACAAGATCGTCGACGATCAGGACCGTCTGGCCGGGCAGGTAGCGGCCTTCGATTCGCGAGCCGCCGGATGGATTGGGATTTACGTATATGAGCGGCGTGCCGCTTTCCAGCGACATCGCGGTGGCTAGATTCAGCCCGCCCAGGGGCACGCCGGCGATCAGGTCGAACGGTCCGCACTGGGGCCGGCGCAGCTGCTGCCGGGAGCGGATTTCCTCAAGCATCACATGGGCCGCCGCGCGCAGCGCTTCCGGATTCGAGCACAGCACCTTGGGATTGATGTAAACGGGCGAGTTGACGGTCGAGCGGCCCAGGGTGAAGTTGCCGAACTCGATCCCGCCCAATTCGTAAATGGTCTGGGCCAGCGCCAGGACCTCGGACTCGCTGCTCACCTTATCGGCTCGGCCCTCTCGAACGCCTGCGCAACAAGACGGATCGGAAACACTGGGCGGTCCGAATCGCGATGCTGCAAGAATGCCCCTTCATTATTCAGACAGTGGCAATTGCTAACCCGGCCCGGCCGCTGTGATTCGGAACCGGGGTGCGGTCGGCGACGAGCGTAGCCAGCGGTCGTCCCTCGCGCCCGATCAGGCGCTGGGTCCGGTTCGCGGGCGGGCGGCCGGTTTCCCGGCAGATCATCATTACAGTGCCGCGAGCAGAACAAGCTCTTGTCGCCGCCAAGGCCGGCGTGCGGCCCCATATATCAGGCCCCGAAATAGGCAGCTGCCGTGTTCGACCCTGTAGCTTTCATCGCCGCCAAGAAGTCGGGTGCGCGGCATCCGGCCGATCAGATCGATGATTTTGTCGATGGACTCGTAAGTGGCGCGGTGGCCGACCACCAGGCCGCCGCCTGGGCGATGGCGGTCTGCTTCAGGGGCCTGGACCGCGGCGAGACGGTGGCGCTGACTGACGCGATCGCCGCTTCCGGCGCCCGCCTGAACTGGCCCCTGCCGGGCGTTCGGGTGGTGGACAAGCATTCGACCGGCGGAGTGGGCGACAAGGTATCGCTGGTGGTCGTACCGCTGGCGGCGGCCTGCGGCCTGGCGGTACCCAAACTCTCGGGTCGTGGACTGGGCATTACCGGCGGGACGCTGGACAAACTCGAATCGATACCGGGTGTGCGGGTTGGGCTGGACGAATCGGAATTGCGTGCCCAGGTCGCCGAGCATGGCCTGGCGATCGCAGCCCAGAGCCCGGCCATCGCGCCGGCGGACGGGATCCTGTATGCGCTACGGGATGTGACCGCCACGATAGATTCGATTCCAC
>CAYXKQ010000163.1:0-4177 GCA_964465715.1 uncultured Chloroflexota bacterium | reverse complement strand
GGCAACCGCGCGCAGCTGCGACCGCAGGGATTCGGCATCGTCGAACACCAAACCGGCCCGGTGGTCGAAGTGGCTCCGGCCCACCGCGGCCGTCCTCGCCATGTCGGCCAGCGCGGCGGCGATTGCCGAGTCGCCCTCCGGCCTTTCCTGCAAGTCCAACCACGCCGCGTAGCGTTCGGCCAGCTCGCTGAGGGCCGCGCCGGATTTGGCCGACAATGGCAGCAGCCGCGTGGTGCGCGGCGCGCACTCGCCGGACGCCGGTTGGCCGGCCCCGGAGGCCGGTACCTGTACGACGCCGCCTACCGGTACCTGCACGCCGTCCAAGCGCGCAGGCGGGCTTTGCGCCGAATCGTATCCGGCCACGACCACGTTGGCGTTGGTGCCCGACAATCCAAACGCGCTCACCGCCGCCACCGGCGGCCGGCCGTTGGCGGCCGGCCAGGGCGTATTGCTTGCTGAAACCTGGACCGGCAGGCGGTCCCAATCGATATTTGGGCTGGGGATTTCGAAGTGAATCTGGCCTGGAATTGAACCCTGGCGCATGGCCAGCACCGTCTTGATCAGGCTGGCGATGCCGGCCGCCCACTCAAGATGGCCGATATTGGCTTTTACCGATCCGAGCAGCAGCGGGCGGTCGTCACTGCGGCCCTGCCCGTAGACAGCAGACGCCGCCTGGACTTCGATCGGATCGCCGAGGGCAGATCCGGCCCCGTGCGCCTCCAGGTAGTCCACATCCGCCGGGGCAAAGCCCGACCGCGCCAGCGCTTCCCCGAGCACCCGCTCCTGGGCTGGTCCGTTGGGGACCGTGAGGCCGGCGCTGGCCCCGTTCTGGTTGATCGCCGATCCGCGAATAACGCCCCAGATCCGGTCGCCGTCAGCCTCGGCATCGCTCAACCGTTTCAGCGCGATCACGCCGCATCCATCGCTGCGCACAAACCCGTCGGCGGCGGAGTCGAAAGTAGCCGAATAGCCGTTATCCGAGATCATCCCCAAATCGTCCAGGAATCGTGCCAGGCCCTGGGAGAGAGGGAGGTTTACCCCGCCCGCCAGTGCCAGGTCCGCCTCACCGCGCTGCAGTCCCGCGACCGCCTGGTGCACCGCCACCAGCGAGGAGGCGCAGACCATGTCGAGGCCCATCGCCGGCCCCTCGAGACCCAGCGCGAAGGCCACTCGGCCGACCGCCATGCTGCCGGCCGTGCCCACGAAGCTGTCTTCGGCCCCTCCTGCGGCGATTACGTCCCGGTATTCGTTGCCGCCTACCCCGACGTACACGCCGGTACGGCTGCCGCGCAATCCGCCGGGGTCTATGCCGGCATCCTCAAGCGCGAGCCAGGTCGTCTCCAACAGCAGTCGCTGTCGCGGGTCCATATGGCGCGCATCGATCGGAGAGATTCGGAAAAAACGCGAGTCGAAACGGTCGATTCCCTCGATGAACGCCCCACGGCGGAAAACGGGATTGGACGCGTTGGGGTCGCCGTACAACCCATCCCATGGATAAGGGTCGGAACGTCCCTCGGTGACCAGATCAGCACCGGTTTCCAGCTGCCGCCAGAAAGTGAGCGGATCTTCGGCGCCGGGGAGGCGGCAGCCAATGCCCACGATCGCGATGCCGTCGCGATCCGTTCCCGTGGGCGGCCGGATTTCTGGCTCGGGCTCGGGGACCGGATCGGCACCGCCATCTTGACCGCCGAGTTCTTCCGCCAGGTGGCCGGCCAGGGCGGAAATATCGGGGTAATCAAACACGAGGGTGTTCGATGCGGAGTATTGACCGGCGAAAGCCCGGTTCAGGCGGTTGCGCAACTCCACCGCCATCAGCGAGTCCATGCCCAGGTCGAAAAACCCCACGTCCGGCGCTGGGGGCGAGGAGAGTCGCAGAACGGCCTGGACCTCCTGCTGCAAAAACGTGGCCAGGATCTCGTCGTTGCCGACAACCGGCGCCCCGCGGAGCTGGGCCAGCAGATCGGTCGGCGCCATCCCGGCGACGTTGTCAATTGCCTCGGACGAGGCCAAAAGCTCCTCAAGTAGCGGCGGACGGTCCTCGACCGCTTCCTCGAACACCCCCCAGTCCATTGCCATCACGACCGAGTTGGTCGCGTCCTCGCGAACCAGCCGCTCCAGCGCTCGAATCCCCTGCTGAGGAGTGAACCAACGGCCGCCGAGCGCCGCCCTGCGACGTTCGATCCGATCTTTCTGTTCTGCGGCTTCGCCGATTTCTGACCACGCACCCCAGGCGATTGACTGGCCCGGTAGCCCCAGCGCCCGGCGGTGGCCGGCCAGCTGGTCCAGGAAGGCATTGGCGGCGGCGTGATTGGTCTGGCCCGGATTGCCCATCACGCCGACCCGGCTGGAGAAGAGGACGAACATATCCAGGTCGAGGTGCTGGGTAGCCCGGTGAAGGTGCCAGGCGCCCACGATCTTCGGGCGCAGGACCCGGTCGAAGCTCTCCCAGGTCTGGTTGCCGATCGCGGCGTCCGAGAGCACGCCGACACTGTGGATCACGCCCCCGAGCGGCGGGTAGTCCTGCTCGATGCGGGCCAGCATGGAATCGATTGCCGCCGGGTCGGTGACGTCGGCCAGCTCGACGCCGACGCGGATTCCCCTCCCGCGCAGGTCGTCGATCACCGCGTTGACTTGCGGATCTGGGTCGCGGCGCCCATTCAGGACGATTGCTCCGGCGCCGCGGTCGGCGAGCCACTCGGCCACCGCACAACCGATGCCGCCCAACCCGCCGGTTACAAGGAATGTGCGGTCAGGACGCAGTTGCCCGGCCGCCAGCGGAGGCAGGGTAAGGACGATCTTTCCAAGGTGACGCGCGGCGCGCATGAAACCAAGGGCGTCGCCGGCCTCGGCCAGCGGCCAGCGGCTGTGGATGATCGGCTCCAGTTCGCCGGCGGCAAAGCGGCGCATGATCAGGGTGAGCACCTCGCCGACCCAGCCCGGATCGGTCTTCTTGAGCACGTCGAGCTCCAGGATCGCGTAGCCGACGTCGGGGCGAACCGCGGCCATCTCTTCCTCGCTCAGGATGTCGCGGCGCGCCAGTTCGACAAATCGGCCGCCTTCCATCAGGCAGTTGAGGCTGGCGTCGATGTACCCCTCGCTGGTCAGGCTGTTGAGCACCACGTGGACGCCGCCGCCGCCGGTGGCTTCGAGAATCTGTTCGCCGAATTCGGTCGTGCGGCTGTCGAACACCTGCTCGACCCCGATCGACCGCAGGTAGTCCCGCTTGGGTGCACTTGCGGTGGCGAACACTTCCGCGCCGGCCGCCTGGGCCAGCCTGATCGCGGCCAGGCCCACCCCGCCCGCGCCGGCGTGGATGAGGACCCGCTCGCCTTCCGCGAGCCCCCCGGCCAGCTGGTAGGAGAGTTCGGCCGAGACGTAGGCGCTGGGGATCGTGGCCAGGGCCGACCCCGATACCCCGGGCGGTGCCGCGGCAACCAGCAGTTCGTGCGTAACCATTTCCGGACCGAATGCGCCAAACCCCAGCCCGACGACGCGGTCCCCGACCTTTACCGCGGTCACCTGCGGTCCGACCGCGACGACATTGCCGCACATCTCCCGGCCCAGATTTCCCTCTTCGATGAAACCCAGCGAGCGGAACACGTCCCAGAAATTGATTCCGGCGGCCTCTACCGCGACCCGCACCTCGCGCGGTTCGAGCGGTCGGGCCGGGAGCGTCTTGACTGCCGGCCGGTCGAACACCCCGGCCTGGTCCGGGGCAAGCACCCAGGATGAATCCTCCGGAAGCGCCAGTCGCTCGCCGCCGTCTCCGGAACGGACCAGGCGCGCCGCCAGGCGGCGGTCGGAGCGATGGACTACGTGGTTCTCGGAGTCGGGGTACAGGAATTCGTCCGCCAGCCCGGCAACGATCCCGTCGGCGGCGGGATCCAGATCGAGCATCCGCGACCGCAGGTGGCCGGCTTCAAGGTCCAGGGCTTTGCCCAGACCCCAGAGCGTCGATCCGGCGAGCTCACCGCCGCGCTCGCGTTCGGTCACCTGCGCCCCGCGGGTGATGAACCAGAGTCCGTTCTGGAGCACCGCGTCGGAATCGGCCATTCCCTGGACCAGCGCCAGGGCGACCGCCACCGAGCCCGAAACATCCTCGAACATTTCATCCGCGGAGGCCCCGCCACCGTGCCCGTCCAGGGAGTGCTGGTGGATCACGCCGCTGAAGGGGACC
>CAYXKQ010000162.1:0-4193 GCA_964465715.1 uncultured Chloroflexota bacterium | reverse complement strand
TTTTCCGTCGGACCCGTGGACCTCGACCCGCTGATCGTAGCCCCCGGCGTTGCGCCGCGAACAGTTGATGTGGCAGAGCTTGCCGCTGGCGGTGCGCATGATCACCATCGCCGAATCCACGTCGCCGGCCTCGCCGATCGCCGGATCGATAAGCACCGATCCACTGGCGAAAACCTGGACCGGTTCCTCGCCAAGCAGCCAGCGCGCGATGTCGAAATCGTGAATCATCATGTCGCGGTAGAGGCCGCCTGACACCTTGACGTATTCGGGCCAGGGTGGTTCGGCGTCGTGACTGATGATGCTCACCATTTCGGTCGATCCAATCCGGCCGGCGTCGAGCTTGGCCTTCAATTCGGCAAAGTTCGGGTCGTAGCGGCGGTTGAATCCCATCGCCAGGCGCCCGGAATGTTCGGCGACCACATCCAGGCACGATCGCGCGCGGCCCGAATCAAGGTGGATCGGTTTTTCGCAGAACGCGGCCTTCCCGGTGCGGGCCGCAGTCTCGATCAACTCGGCGTGGGTGTCGGTCGAAGAGGCGATCAGGACCGCCGCGATCGAGTCGTCGGCGAAGATCTCTTCCCGGCTCAGCACCGCGCAGTTCAGGCTTTCGGCCAACGATTCGGCCGCCGCCTGCACCGGGTCGGAGATTCCGACCAGTTCAAACCTCGGGCTGGCGGCCAGGTTGGGTCCGTGCACCTGCCCGATGCGACCGGCCCCGAATTGGGCAATTCTGATCACTTTTTCCCTCTTCCCAACGCTCCGGCGGCGCCGTGGCGCCAATGTCTACTATCTTGGCCAGCCCGCACCTAGTCGGACTCGGCGGCTTGTTCGGCAAGGATTTCGCGGATCACCCGGGTTCCGTCCAGCGCCGCCGGGGCCCCGCAGTACACGGCCACCTGCAGGACTATCTCCAGTAGTTCGCTTTCGGTTACGCCGTTGTTGAGCGCGCCGCGCGCGTGCAGGCGGAGTTCGTGGGGCCGGTTCAGCGCCGTGAGCATGGCCACGTTCAGCATGCTGCGGGTCTTGCGCGAAAGGCCGGGGCGCGACCAGATGGTTCCCCAGGCATGTTCGGTGATCATCTCCTGCAGCGGGCGGAGGAAGTCGTCGGCTTCGGCGATCGAGCGGTCGACGTAATCGCTCCCCAGCACCTGGCGCCGAATCGGCAGTCCCCGCTCGTACATCTCTGAGGCCATCGCGCGTCCTTTCGGCTGGATCTGCACCTCGTGGTTCAAACCGAGCGTAGCGCCGGCCGGACTCCCGGATTCAGTTGCCGCAAATTGCGGCGCGGGGAATCATGCGGCCGCGCGGCGGAAGGGTCCCGATCCGAACCCGCCGCGCGGCCGAGCGCGGTTTACTCGTCGAAGTCTTCGGGCATGAGCACGAATTCAGGGTAGGCTTCCATGCCCAGTTCGCCGCTGTCCTGGCCGATTTGCTCGACTTCGCGCGAGACTCGCGCCCCAAGGGTCCAGGACAGGACCTTCCAGATGATCAGCGAGGACAGGAACACGAACGCCCCGACCGCTCCCACTCCGGCCAGTTGGGCCAGGATGTCGCCGGATCCGAAGATCGCGACCGCGATGGTGCCCCACACGCCGGCGAACAGGTGCGCCGGGATCGCCCCGACCACGTCGTCCACCTTGATCACTTCGAGCAGCTTCAGCCCGCCGGTGCAGATCAAGGCCCCGATCACGCCGATCAGGACCGCCCAGTAGGGTTCGGTCAGATCGGGCCCGGCGGTTATCGACACCAGCCCGGCGATCGCCCCGTTCAGGCCCGCGAACAGGTCGACGCGACCGAACACCAGGCGTGAAACGGCCAGCGCGGCCATGACCCCGGCGGCGGCCGCCAGGTTGGTGTTGACGATGATCTGACTCATCGCCACCGCGTCGGCGGCCCCGCCCAGGGCCAGCTGCGATCCGCCGTTGAACCCGAACCAGCCGAGCCAGAGAATGAAGACCCCAAGGGTGACGATGAGGATGTTCGAGGGCGGGGCGCTCCGGACGTCTCCGTTCTTCCGAAAGCGGCCCAGCCGCGGACCCACGATGATCACCCCGGCCAGGGCGGCCCAGCCGCCGGTGCTGTGCACGATGGTCGAGCCGGCGAAATCGGAGAACCCGAGCGCGTCCAGCCAACCGCCGCCCCAGGTCCAGGCACCCACGATCGGGTACATGAACGCGGTCAGCAGCAGCGTGAACAGGAAGAACGACCACATCTTCACGCGCTCGGCCAGCGCGCCGGAAACGATCGAGGCGGTGGTGGCCACGAAGACCATCTGGAAGAACCAGTCCGACATTCGCGAATAGCCGTTCTCGAGGACTCCGGCCACGGCTTCGGCGTCGCCGGCCATCAGGGCAAGCTCGGCCGCCGAGGGCCCGTAGGTCAGCTGGAAGGAGCCGATCAGGTCGCCGACGTCCACGTACATGAGGTTGTAGCCGACGAAATAGTAGGACAGGCCGGCGATGGAGTAGAGACCGATGTTTTTCAGGCAGATCATGGCAGCGTTCTTGGTCCGCACCGAACCCGATTCGAGCATCGTGAATCCGGCGCACATCCACATCACCAGCGCTCCCCAGATCAGGAAGGAGAAGGTGTTCAGAACGAACTGGGTCTCGGTTGCGACCGAAGCCGCTACCGCAACCGGAAGCGCCGCCAGCAGAGCTACCGCCGCCAACCCCGCCACGGCCAGGCGGTTTTTCCAAAACTGCTTGGTGACCAGCGCTCTCATCGGCAACCTCTCCTTGACCGTTAGTCGGTGCGCTTCAAGCCAGCCTTGCGGCTGCTAATCCGCCTTGCGCTCAATCCGATATTGCCATCACGGGCGCTCGGATTTAGCGGCCGAAACCGTACTTGAAACCGAGGCCGCCGGAAAGTTCAGTAGCCGGTCGCGACCCCGCCGCAGAAGTTGATCGCCTGGCCGTTTACGTAGGACCCCGCCTTGGTGCAGAGATAGGCGATGAATTCCCCGGTCTCGTCGCCGTCGGTGGCGCGTCCCAGCGGCACCCGGCGCTCGACCATGTCGTCCCAGCGGCTGGTGCCCAGGTCCGAGTCCCAGCGCGAGGTCGCGGCCAGGCCCGGACAGACCGAATTGACGGTCACGTTGTGTTCGCCCAGCTCCCAGGCCAGCGATGCGGTCAGGGCGTTGAGGGCGGCATTGGCGGCCGCATAGGCCGAGGCGTTGGCCTGCGGCCGCTTGCTGGCGATCGACGAGACGTTCACTATGCTGCCGCCCTCGCCCTGCTCGATCAGGGCGCGGGAGACCGCCTGGGCGCAGAAGAAGCTGCCCAGGACTTTCACCTCCATCACCAGTCGGAGTTGTTCCTCGGTCAGATCGACCAGCGGCACCCGGTCTTCGCCCTTGGGGGCGGCGGCGTTGTTGATCAGGAAATCGACCCGTCCGAATTCGGACAGGGTGTTGGCCACCATCGCCTCGACCTGATCGCGCTGTGAGACATCCGCCACCAGCGGCAACGCCCCGGGCCCCAGGGCGCGAACCTCGTCGGCCACGCTTTCGACATCGCGCCAACCGATTTCCCGTTCATCGGCGGGAAAGGAACCGGGGTCGCGCCCCGTGCCGACGGCGACGATTGCGCATCCACGCCTGGCCAGGCCCATTGCGGCGCCCCGGCCAATGCTGCGCAAGCGACCGGCCCCGGTCACGATCGCTACCCTGCCTTCAAGTTCTGCCATCTCTCGCGGTCCCTGCTCAATTCCGGTCCGGCGTTGGTCCACCGTGCGCCAATTTAAACCCGCCAGATCGACCGCGTCCCCGCATTGGGCCCGCCCCGTATGCGCTTTAACCCGATCAATCAACGTCGATCTGGGCGTCGTGGCGTCCGCGCCCCCGCCGGATTGGGGTGATCGCAATGCCGCGCGCGACTCCAAAATCGTTCGAGGGGGAGGGGAAGTAATTCGTTCGGAGCCGGCCCGCTCCCCGCCCAGACCGGGAGGTGCCTGCGAATGAGTGAAGAGCCAATGGCCGACGGCGATCTGGCGGGACGATTGCGGTCCTGCTACAGCGGCGCCGTCTACGATGCCATGCGCGACCTGGGCCTGGCGCCCGCGGTGCTCCCGAGCGACATTCGCCCGCTGGATCCGGCAACGGCGCTCGCGGGACCGATATGGCCGTGCGAGGGGCGTCCCGACCAATCGGCCGACGACCACGCCACGCTGCTTGGCTGGACGCGGCTGCTCAG
>CAYXKQ010000161.1:0-4195 GCA_964465715.1 uncultured Chloroflexota bacterium | reverse complement strand
CAGGCAGTCCAGCGTGCGCTGCTCCACTTCGTCCGCGGCCAGGCCCAGGCCCCGCAGCCCGTGGGCGATCTCGTCGTAGACCGTTGCACGGACGAACTGTTTCTCGGGGACCTGAAAGATGTGTGCCACGCGCCTGGCCAGGTGAGCGAACGCGTATTCCGTTGTCGGTATGCCGTCGACCAGAATAACTCCCGAATCCGGCGTGGCGATGCCGTTGAAAAGCGATGCCAGGGTGGACTTGCCGGAACCGTTCTGGCCCACCAGGGCGAGGAGTTCGGAGCGGTGAGCGGAAAAACTGACGCCATCGAGCACGTTGCGTGCGCCGTAGGCAAAACTGACGTCCCTCACTTCGATGACCGTGGACTCGGCGTTCGACCCGCGGACGGCAGTATCCGGCCTGCCTGCTCGTGCTTCGTCGCGCCGGCCGGTCGAAGCGGAGTCGGGCGGGCCAGGCGCAGCACCGGCTGACACTGCGTCCCGGGCGGAAAAGCTTGGGTCAAGGCCCGGTGGCTCCACCGCCGCTATCAATCGCTCCACCGCCGTTACCAGCTCATCTCCATCCAGGGGTATGCCGCCGTCGAAATCCACGCCCTGCGCCCGCAATTCGAGACCGGCCTCCGACGCCTGCGGTATCCACAAACCCAGTTCGTCCCGGACCTCGAGTCCGCGCTCATCCATGAATTGCCGAGGTGCCCAGGGACCCTGCACGCCCCGGTCCTCAACCAGCAGCACCGCGTCGGCCCGGTGAAAGATCTCGTCGGCCTCGTGTTCGATCACGATCACGGTCAGGCCGCTCCGCGCCCGAATCCGGTCGATGGTGGCCAGGACGTCCGCGGTACCGGCCGGGTCCAGATTCGAGGTGGGCTCGTCGAGGATCAGCACAGCGGGCTCAAGGGCAAGCATCGCCGCCAGCGCCACGCGCTGCTTCTCGCCCCCGGAAAGTTCCAGCATGCTGCGCTGCCTGAAGCCGGCCAGGCCCGCCAGGTCCAGGGCGTCGTCGATGCGGCGATGGATCTGCGCCGGTTCGACCCGGTAATTCTCCAGCGCGAAACCGACCTCCTCCTCCACCGTAAGGGTCACGATCTGGTCCTCCGGGTTCTGGAACAGCATGTTGACGCGCCGGAAGCGTTCCGCCGCGGCCAGATCGCGACGGTTGATCAGACCGCGTTCGGGATCGGCGATGAGCACGCGCCCGCTGTTCCTGCCCCCCATGTAATCGGGGTAGATGCCCACAAGATTGAGCGCGAGCGTGCTCTTGCCGGAACCGCTGCGCCCGAGGATGAGCACGAGCGATCCGGCATCCACGGACAGCGAGACGTTCTCCAGCGCCGATGGGCCCTCCGCCGCCCGGGCAGCTGGCTTGAACCAGAAGCAATATTCCTCCAGAACGAGGGCAGCCCGTTCCGCAGACGAGTTTGATGTCATGCCCGCATAATCCCGCCGGCAGCTCGTGTCGGCGGTCACGCCTGATCGGTCTCGTCCGCCGCCAGCGCCGGTGGAACGTGCACGGCCGGTACACCGGCGCGTTCCAGCCCCCGCCCCAGGTACCACGCGGCCACACCCCAGATCGCGCCGCCAAAAGCCGCGATGGTCATGGACACCAGCGCCCAGCGGGCGCCGTCGACCAACTGGAATCCTCCCTGGCCGACGAACAGCGCCACCTGGTTGGCAACGGACGTGACGGCCACCGCCACAGCGAACAGCAGCCGCCCGCCGCGCCAGCGCAGGGTGGCGAAGACCGCCGCGCCGCAGGCCGCCGGAAACAGTCCGTAAAACATCAGGATCGGTCCGTCCGGATCGCCCGCGAACCAGCGCACCAGCGCGGTGACGGCTGCCGCCAGCATCACCAGGGCGGCGCGTTTGCGCAGGAATGCGCCGGCGTAGAACAGGATCCAGGTGGTGCCGTTGTAGAAGGCGTAGATGGCGAATCCCACCGGTCCCGCCGCCCAGACCGTGCGCTCCAGGAATCCCAGCAGGCCCACGATCTCGATCACCGCCTGGATCACGCCCAGCAGTACCGCGGCGACGATATCCATGGTGTCGAGCCTGAAGTCCTCGCCCAACCGGTAGGGGCGGGGCCTGGAAGCCGCGGGCGTGTTGGTCACTGCCGGTTTCTCCCTTGAGCGCGAAAGCTCGGTGAATCGCAGGGCAAGAGGCTATCAGAGAAGAGGCGCCGGAACAGCAACCGCTTCAACAGGCCATCGTGCTGCGAACGCGGTGCGCCTGGAGCCGCATACAACCGATACGCAATTGTCTGTTGGATGCGGCGCCAGCAGTTAGAATGCGTGCGTATTGATGACTGGCGACTCCGCGACGGGGTGAAGATGAATCCATGCAGGCCATTCGGCGGAGCCTTGCTCGGCGTGCTGCTGACAGCATTGCCCGCCCATGCTCAGGACGTTGCCCGGACCCGGCCGGTTGACGACGCTGCCGCCGTGGAGCGCTACCTGGCCGATGTCGCCTGGCTGGCCGACGATGCCCGCGGCGGCCGCGGACTGGGCACGCCCGGACTGGCGGCGGCTGCCGATTGGCTCGAACGGCAGTTCGCGCTGATCGGGCTGGAACCGGCGGCGGGGGACGGCAGCTATCGGCAGAGGTTCCAGGCCGTAGTCGGCGTGGAACGGGGCCCCGCGACGCGCCTGTCCGTGGGCGGCGAGTCGGTTCCCGACGTGGAATTCACCGTCCCGGGCTTTTCCGCCAGCGGCGAGGTCGCGGCGCCGGTCGTCTTTGCCGGCTGGGGGGTGGTATCCGAAGAGAACGCCATCGATGACTACGAGGGAATCGATGCAGAAGGGCACATCGTGCTGGTGCGCCGCTATACGCCCGAGGCCGGCCCTTTCGCCGACGAATTTCTCCGCCGCCGCCTGAGCGATCTGCGCTACAAGGCGTTCACCGCGCGCGAGCGGGGGGCCGTGGGCCTGCTGGTCGCGGACCTGCCGCCCGCTGGCGAGGAGCAGGAGGAAGCGCCGCTGCCGTCCATGCGGGTGGATCCCCAGGGTGGCGCCGGCATCCCGATCACGGTGATCCGCCGCTCCCTGGCGCAAGGCATCCTGGATGGCGCGGCGCAGGTCAGCCTCGCCACGGAAGTGATCGAGCAGACCCGCGAGGTGGACAACATCGTCGGCCGGATCCCGGCCGGCGAGCGGTTGCCCGGCGCGGTCGTGCTCGGCGCCCACTACGACCACCTGGGCTTCGGCGGCGCGTCGTCGCTCGCCCCGGATGCCCACGAACCGCACAACGGCGCCGACGACAACGCCTCCGGCACCGCGGCGCTGCTGGAGGCCGCCCGCGTGCTGACGGCGCGCCGGGCAGAACTCGGCCGCGACGTGATCTTCGTCGCCTTCACGGGCGAGGAAAACGGCCTGCTGGGGTCCAGCCACTTCACCCGGGTACCGCCGCCCGGCGCGGCGCCGGAAGGTCTCGTGGCCATGCTCAACATGGACATGGTGGGGCGGCTCAGGAACAACCGGCTGTCCGTTCTGGGCGGCGAATCGGCCGAGGAGTGGGACAGCGTGATCCTGCCGTACTGCGCGGCATTGCAACTCGGCTGCGATCTCGGGGGCGACGGTTACGGCCCTTCGGACCAGATGTCGTTCTACGCGGCCGGCGTCCCCGTCCTGCACTTCTTCACCGGCGCCCATGATGACTACCACAAGCCCTCCGACGACATCGAGTTGATCAATGGACCTGGCGGCGTGCGGATCGCCCACCTGGTGGCGGAAGTCGCCGCGCAACTGACGACCCTGGAAGGCCTCACCTACGTGGCCGCCGAAGCCCCTGCGCCGTTGGGCGACATGCGCAGCTACGGCGCATCGCTGGGCACGATTCCGGACTACACGGGCTCGCCCGACAACCGGCCCGGCATGCGGCTGGCGGGGGTTCGTCCCGAAGGACCGGCGGATCGGGCCGGACTGCAGCGCGGCGACTGGATCGTCGAACTTGGCGGCCGCGAGATACGCGACATCTACGACCTGATGTACGTGCTCAGGGAATCGAGACCCGGCGAAGCCAGCACCGTGGTCGTCGAGCGTGACGGAGAACGGATCGAACGGCCGGTGACCTTCGGCGAGAGCGCCGGCACTCGCTAGGTTTGGTGCGCGGCGCATGGAGTGCCGCGGTTTGTTCCCGCCGGCGTGCCGCCGCTAACGCACCGTGCATTCGAACGGCCTGATCTGCACGCCCGGCTCCCAGGCCC
>CAYXKQ010000160.1:0-4215 GCA_964465715.1 uncultured Chloroflexota bacterium | reverse complement strand
TTGTTCGGTCTCGCCCCGCCGGGAGGCCAGAAAGTAGGTTCCGCGGCGCGGCCGGAACAACCGTTTGTCCTTGTAGAAATTGCGCAGCAAGGCCTCGGCCGGGGTCGCGCTCCGTGAATTGAGGACCCCCAGGGCCTCCAGGCGATTGTAGATTTCGCGGTAGTGCAGCGGCCGGCCGACATTCTGGAGCAGCTTGACTACTTTGTCGGCGGCATTGCGTCCCCAGTCTTCGTCCCAGGACAATCCGGACTCGGCGCCGGAAAAGTCCTCGACGATCTCGCCGGCCATGCGCCTTTGCAGCTCGCGTATCGTCCGGATCTCGCCCTGCAGCGCCATCCTGCTCCGGGCGAGCGCGGCGATCTCGTCCTCAAATTCGCTCCGCAGCGCAGCGATGCGGGATTCCAGCTCGCCACGGCGCGCTTCGATCTGATCGTTTATTTCTCCGACCCGCGCGTTGCGGTCCTCGAGCTGGGCCTGGAGGATGTTTCCGAATTGCTCGTCGCCCGAATCCGGCGATGCGAATTCATCTTCCGGCACATCTTGCGATTGTTCATTCACCGGTTTTTCTTGCACGACAGTTGCCCCCCAGCATTGTCATCGCAGCGACATAAGAAGCGGTGCGGCCTGACCATCACCGTTGTCTTCTGCGGAATCAATATTAGTGCTTCGTTGAATTTACGGAAAGCCTACTCCCGATGTCATCTCCATTCACATGAATCAGCACGGCTCCAATACGTACCCGGGGGAGGCAACCGCATGGAGCACCCCGGCACCATGCCTCCGAACCCCGCTTCCCCGAACCGACGCAACCGGTGAATCGGCAACCCGGGCCAGGGGCAGGCACGGTCACCACCGCTGCGCCGACCACACCTCCGCCGATTGCCAACCGGCAAATGGCCAGTCCGCTCCGGGGCGGATCGTTGGCTCCCGGGCTACTCCTGCATCCAGGGTGGCGACTTTGCAAAAAGCAACCGAATGCCAGCATGTCCGATATAGACCGGCAGCGTGGCGTCAATCAATGCCCAGATCGTGCCGTTATCACTGCGCGGATCGGCGACCGCCACACCGGCCCAGTTCCACAGGAAAATCAGGAGCAGCGAGGCGCCAAAATAAAAGCTGAAGTTGGCTTCCAGGTACTCACGCGACACTCCGCCATCGTCTGCATTACGGAGCATCTTTTTGCGCAGGATGGCGGTCGCCAGGACCAGTACCAAAGCTATTGCCATCAGTACGTCCAGGACCAGCCAGATATCCAGTGAATCACCGGTGATGGTCGGGTCGTAAAACTGCGTGACCACGAAGTGTATGGCGACCGCCAGCCCCAAAAGCACCAGATATACGCCTATCAACTGGCGTATCAATTTCATGTCAATCCCCTCCGCTTGGCAATTGATCGCCGCAGGAAAATCCGGATCAAATTCGACCCGCCCGGCCGGCCGCCCGCACTCGAGCGTATAGCGCGGATCCAACAGGTATTTATAGGCTGCGCTGCCCGGTCAGAGGGTGGGTTCAAACAGCACCTTGGTCGCCTCGCCGCGTTTGCACATCAGGATCGCCTCGGGCGCCGCGGACAGCGGCAGCACATGCGTGATCATCGGCTCCAGCCCTAGTTGTGGAAGCAGCCGCAGGACGCTCTCCATGTTGCTCTGCATCAGGACCGTGCCGCGGATCTCGATTTCCCGCAGACACATGTCCAGCGGGCGGATCTTGAAGCTGGCGTCGGGGTGCGAGATTGCAATCTGGACTACGGTTCCACCATCCCGCACTCCGGCAATGCAGGCCTCCGCCGCCGGTATCGCGCCGGAGGCCTCAAAGCAGAGGTCGAATCCGATTCCGCCGGTCGCCGCATCCACCAGGTCGGACAGGTCCTCGTTTGCCGGATCGAACACCAGGTCGGCTCCCAGCCGCCGGGCCAGCCGGCGCCGCGACGCCACCGGTTCGGAGCATGCGACCAGACTGGCTCCCAGGCGCCGGGCCAACGCGACCAGCATCAGCCCGATTGTTCCGCCACCGGTCACCAGGGCGGTATCGCCGGGGCTCATCCGGGCTCGCTCCACCGCCCGCATCGCGCAGCCCAGCGGCTCGGAGAGGGCCGCCAATTCGGTGGACACCGCGTCGGGCACCAGGTAAGCCTGTTTCTCGTTTACCACCATGAAGTCGGCCCAGGAGCCTCCTTTGGTGAACCGGATCTTGTTGCGGCACATGTTGCCGTTGCCGCGCTCGCACATCACGCACACGCCGCAGTAGATCTGTGGTTGCACGGTCACCCGTTCGCCGACCCGGCGCGTGGTCACCGCATCGCCGATCGCGGCCACCGTGCCCGCCAGCTCGTGCCCGATCAAGGCCGGGTAGCTCGGCAGGGTCACCATCGACCCCATCTGCCAGCCGTCGTAGATGTGCAGGTCGGTACCGCAAATCCCGGTATGGGCGATGGCGATTTTCACATCGAGCGGACCGATCTCCGGGACCTCGATCCGGTCCAGCCGCAGGTCGCCGGGCGCGTGAATCCGGACACCCTTCATCCTCTCACCCATTTGCGACCTCTAGACTGCTTTCGATTTGATACTTAGCAGATCCCGTGTTATATATCTGTTATATAATTCGATAGATCATCACGATTCTATTTCGGCACCCTCAAATTGAGGAAGTGGGACGTGGCCAAAAAGGACAAGCAACCTGGCAGCACCGCCCTCGACAGCGCCGTCGCCAGCATCAACAAGCGGTTCGGCCAGGGCGCCATCATGCGCCTCTCGGAAGGCCAGAACCAGGAAATCGAATCGATTTCGACCGGTTCGCTTTCGCTGGACCTGGCGCTCGGGGTCGGCGGGATCCCCCGCGGCCGCATCGTCGAGATATTCGGTCCCGAGTCGTCGGGCAAGACGACTCTGGCCCAGCACGTGATCGCCGAGGCCCAGAAGAGCGGCGGGTACGCGGCCGTCATCGACGCCGAGCACGCCTTCGACCCGGCCTACGCGGTCCGCTGCGGAGTACTGGCCGACGAATTGTTCATTTCCCAGCCCGGCAGCGGCGAGGAAGCGCTTGAAATCGCCGACGAGCTGCTGCGCTCGAACGCCTTCGACATCATCGTGATCGACTCGGTCGCGGCCCTGACCCCGCGGGCCGAACTCGAGGGCAACATGGGCGACGCCCACGTCGGCCTGCAGGCGCGGCTGATGTCGCAGGCGCTGCGCAAGATGACCGCCACGGTCGCCCGCACCAACACCGCGGTGGTATTCATCAACCAGCTGCGCGAGCGGGTCGGGGTCATGTTCGGCAGCCCCGAAACCACCCCCGGCGGGAGGGCCCTGAAGTTCTACTCCTCGGTGCGGATCGACATCCGCCGGATCGGGGCGCTCAAAAACGGCACGACCGTGGTCGGCAACCGTACCCGCGTCCGGGTCGTCAAGAACAAGGTGGCCGCCCCCTTCCGGACCTGCGAGTTCGACATCCTCTACAACGAAGGCATATCGCGCGAGACCGGCCTCATCGATCTGGGCCTGGAGCACGGCCTGATCACCAAGGCCGGCGCCTATCTCTCCTACGGCGAAGTCCGGCTAGGACTGGGTCGCGAGCGCTCACGGCAGACGCTTAAGGAAAACGGCGAAATCGCGGTCGAACTGGAGACTGCAATCCGTCAGGCCGCCAACGAGGACCTGGCCAGCTGAGCGAAGACGGTCGCGGCGACGTGCTGGTCGCCATCAGCGGAAGGCGCGCCGACCGCAAGATGATCCGGCTGGCGGCGCAACGCGCCCGGTCCGAGCATGTCAACCTCGTGGCCCTGCACGTTATCGAGGTGGGCTGGGACCGGCCGGTCCATAACGCCTCCACCCGGCAGCGCCGGGCCGGCGAAAAGGTCCTCAGCGACGCCGACGACGCCCTCGATGATTCAATCTCGGTGCGCCTGATCACGCACTGCGAACAATCGCGCGACGCCGGGCGCGCGATCGTCGAATACGCGCGCAATCACCGCATGCGCGAAATCTTCATCGGCTCGCACCGGTTTCTGGGCGATGTCGGCCTGGACCTGGGAACCACCGCGGCCCACGTGCTAAAGCACGCGCACTGCCCGGTGGTCCTATGGCACGAGAGCGCCTGAAAACCCTCCTCCTCCGCCGCCGCCTGCTGATCGGGGCCGGATCGATTGCCCTCCTGGCCGCCAGAGGCGAATCGGTTTCCGCCCCCGCCGCAGCCCCGGCCCCCGGCGCGGCCTCAGCC
>CAYXKQ010000159.1:2363-4232 GCA_964465715.1 uncultured Chloroflexota bacterium | reverse complement strand
GCCATCGCGTCAATTTCGTCCAGCGTGCAGACCGCGGCGGTCAGCGGGTCGAGCATGAGGGCCTGGCGGGCCAGTTGGCGGTCGTGCCGCAGACCGGCCAGGGCGCCCAGTTCAACGACGCTCATGTTGCTGCGGCAGACCGCGGCCATCTGCGGGGGCAGGCTTCCCACGACGGTCGGGGTGACTCCGCGCCCGTCGGCCACGCAAGCCAGCTCGACGATCCCGTCGCCGGGCAGGTTGGCAATCAGGGGACCGGCGCCACGTGCGTTGTTGGGCACGTTTCCGTGGAACACGAATGGAGCGTTCTTGCCGACCGCCTCGATGATCCAGGAAGCGTATTCATAGGTACGGCGCGTACTCAATTCGGCTTTGCCGCTGGCCATCGCGCGGCGCTCGGCCTCGTCGGCCCGCCTGCGTTCCGGCCACATCTTCAGCAGGAAGCCGCTTTCCCCGTGGTAACCCGAGCGCATGAATCGGGCCCGGGTCTCGGCGCGCTTGCGGTACCAGGGCAGGTACTCGGACAGGTGGCCCGAGCTTTCGGTGATGAAGGCGCCGAAGTGGAGCATCATGTGCTTGCGGACAAGGTCCTGCGATTCGTCGCCGGGTTCGGCGGCGGCCAGGTCGGCGCGGGCCGCTTCCTTCAGCTGCGGATACAGATCGCGCCCCCTGTGTTCAAGGCGAGTGAACCATGCCAGGTGGTTTATCCCGGCGCACTCCCAGTCCAATTCGCTGTAGTCGACCCCGGCACGCGCGGCCAGGAGCCGCGAGGTGCCCTGGACCGAATGGCACAGGCCGACTACCCGCATGCTCGATTCCCGCGCGGCGGCCAGGCAGAGCATGCCCATCGGATTGGTGTAGTTGAGGACGATCGCTTCGGGACAGTGGCGCTCGCAGTCAGAGAGGATCTGCATGAATGCCGGCAGGGTCCGGAAGCACTTGAAAAGTCCGCCCGGGCCGATCGTGTCGCCGATGCACTGGTCGACCCCGTAGCGGTCGGGAATGTCGTTGTCGAATCCGATCGTCTCCAGCCCCGAGACCTCTACGGTGATGACCACCCAGTCGGCCCCGGACAGCAGCTGATTGCGATCGGTGCTGGCCGCGACCGACCAGCGCTTGGTGTTTTGCGTCCTTCCAACCAGCGTCTCGACCACCGCGGTCATGGTCGCAAGGCGGCCTTCGTCGATGTCGCACAGGCGCAGGGTGCCGCCGGCCGAGCCGGGGATCACCAGGATGTCGGCGGCCAGCTTGGGCGTGAAATGCGATCCGGCCCCGACGATAACGACGTCGATCGGGGATGGCATGCTGCCGGGCAGGCCCGCCTGGTTTTCGCTCAGCATCCGGTCGAGCTCGGCCGGAGGCTCCGGGGATCGGGTTTGAGTCGCCATCAACTTGCTCGTTTCGCTGGCCGGCGCGGTAATCGGGCCGCCCGAATTCTTGCCGTACGGTGGGGTCCCGGTCTAGAAGATGGTGAAACCGCCGTCGACGATCATGTCCAGTCCGACCGTGAAGTTGGATGCGTCCGAGGCCAGGTAGATCACCGCCCCCTGCAGGTCCTCGACCGTGCCCATCCGGCCGATCGGGGTGTCGCGCAGCCAGGTCGGCTGCAGGTTGTCGCGGATGTGGGGGTTATCGGCCATGTCGGTGACGATGTATCCGGGACTGAGCGCGTTGACATAAACACCGTGCGGAATCCATTCCGCGGCCACCGAGCGGGTCAGGTGGATCAGCCCCGCCTTGGAGGTGTTGTAGGGCGCCTGCCACTGCGGACGGTTGACGATGCTGCCCGACATCGAGGCGTTGTTGATGATCTTGCCGCCACCGGCCGCGATCATCACCCGCGCTTCGGCCTGCATGCAAAGGAACGGGCCC
>CAYXKQ010000159.1:0-2353 GCA_964465715.1 uncultured Chloroflexota bacterium | reverse complement strand
CTTGAGGTTGGTGTCGATCATCTCGTCCCAGGCCGTCTCCTCTGCATCCAGCGTGTCCATGTGGGCACCGATGCCGGCATTGTTGACCGCAACGTCCAGCCTGCCCCAGGCGGCAACGATGTCGTCGATGAAGCGGTCTACTTCCGCCTTGGCGCGCACGTCGGCCGGCAGCACCAGGGTCCTGCGCCCCTTGGCGCGGACCAAAGCGGCGGTCTCCTCCAGCGGTTCCGGCCGCCGCCCGACCAAAGCCACGTCGGCGCCTGCTTCGGCCAGCCCGGTGGCGATTGCCCGTCCAATGCCGGTGCCCCCGCCGGTGACCAGCGACTTTTTGCCGGCCAGCGAAAACCGCTCCAGAATTCCCATCGTTTGCTCTCCCAGATATTGGCCGCCGGCGGTCGCCGGTCCACGGCATCTAAAATCAACTCGCGGCAATCGATCTTAAGTAGGAGCGGCGAATCTGCCCGCCCGCGAAACTGAGCAGCGGGTTCCGATTCTGAATCCGAAGCCGGGAACCGAGCCGGTGCGGATCAGCGCCCCGCGCTACTACGACCTGAAGGGCGCCATGCTGCGCAGGCTGGGCGCCAGCGGACAGGGGATCGCGTTCGGCGAGCTGGCCGACGCCTGCGCCGATTCGCTCGAAGCCAGGCTCTGGGACGGGGCGTCGCTGGGCTGGTACGTGACCTCGGTCAAGCTCGACCTGGAAGCCCGCGGTCTGGTTTACCGCACCTCCCTCAAGGGACGGCAGCAGGTTCACCTGGGTCCCGGGGTGGGCTGATGCGCCAGCAGCTGGGCGATCGCCTGCGGCGCTACCTGCTGATGGCGTTCGGCGTCCTGTGCCTTTCGCTGGGGGCGGTCGGCGTGGTCGTACCCGGCCTGCCGACCACCATCTTCGTGATACTGGCGGCCTGGGCGTTCGTGCGCAGCTGTCCGGTGCTGCACCGCTGGCTGCTTGAAAACCGTCTGTTCGGTCCCAGGCTGCGGGCCTGGTACGACGATCCGACCCTCCCGCGGGCCGGCAAGCTGGCCATAACCGCGGCCATCGCGATTTCAATCTTTGCATCGATCGCCGTTGCCCGCCCGCCGGCCCTGCTGGCGGTGGCCGGCCTGGCGGTGGCCGGGTTCGGCGCCTGGTGGGTCTGGGTCAAGATCCCCACGCGGGCCGCTGCGTCGTCCGGGGGCGACTGCTAGGCGGTCACCGCCGAGGGACAGACGTCGGCGAGCGCGCACTCCCCGCACAGCGGCCGGCGCGCCTTGCAGACCGATCGCCCGTGCAGGATCAGGGAATGGGCGAAGAACACCCATTCGGACCGATCGAGGAGCCCCATAAGGTCCTTCTCGATCCCCGGCGCGTCCGTACGGGAAGTCAACCCCAGGCGCTGCGACTGCCGGCTAACGTGGGTGTCCACGACCACTCCGGCCGCGATCCCGAATGCGGTCCCCAGCACCACGTTGGCGGTCTTGCGGGCCACCCCGCGCAGGGTCAGAAGCTCCTCCATGGTCCGGGGCAGCTCGCCATTGAATTCCTCGACCAGCGCGGTCGCCGACTCCTTGATCGCGCGGGCCTTGTTGCGGAAGAAACCGGTGCGGCGCACCAGTTCCTCTATTTCGGTGATGTCGGCTTCGGCGAAGCTCTGCGGGCTGGGGAAGCGGGCGAAAAGGGCCGGGGTCTCGGCGTTGACCCGTTCGTCGGTGCACTGGGCCGAAAGGATGGTTGCGACCAGGAGTTCCCAGGGACTGGAGTAGGTCAGCGCGCAGTCGGCGTCAGGGTACCCGGCGCGCAGCCGATTGGCTATTTGCGCGGCTCGCGCGGTGCGCTTGGCGCGGCTTTCGCGCCAGCGGCGGATCCGGAATTTGGGCGATCCGCGGGTTTTTCGGCGGGCGGCCACGGCCGATCAGCGATCCCGACCAGGGAATAGCGGTCGGCGAATCCGGCCGGGCGCCGACCGGCGTGAAGCCGCGGCGGCGGCTGCTTTAAAGTCCGGTTTCATACCTACCGATTTTGCCCGCATGTATTTTGGTGGCCAGGCTTGACTTGGAGCGATCGGCGAGGCCCTCCGTGGCCGAGTTCGCGGACGGGCAGCGTTCAGTCGGCCGATCCGGCCGGATCGATCCGGACCAAACCGGGGACGTGGTCGAAGTGGCGGTCCTCGGTTACCAGGTCGGCGCCATGCTCCATCGTTTGCGCGGCAATCCAGATGTCGTTGACCGGAATAGGGCGGCCCGCCGCCCGTAGCTGGGCTGCAATGCGTCCGAAGCGGTCGGCGGTGACAGTCCCGACCGGGACGATGCTCATCAGCGGATCGCTGAGAAAGGCACGCAATTCGCGCAGGTTTTCCTGCGGCCTTGTTCCCCG
>CAYXKQ010000158.1:2188-4244 GCA_964465715.1 uncultured Chloroflexota bacterium | reverse complement strand
AACCGCCGTTGGCGCAGAGCGAATGAACGGCTCGGAAGCAGTGGTGGCCGGGCTGCGATCTCAGGGCGTTACGACCGTTTTCGGCATTCCGGGAGTGCACACCCAGCACCTTTACGCCTCGCTGCCGCGCGATGGCAGCCTGCGGCACATCCTGGTGCGGCACGAGCAGGGCGCCGGATTCGCGGCCATCGGCGCGGCCCGCGCCAGCGGCCAGCCGGGCGTGCTGCTGACGACGCCGGGCCCCGGGGCTTTGAACGCCGCGACGCCGCTTGCCCAGGCCCACGGCGATCCCACCGGCGATCCGCGAGGGTTTCCGGCTGATGCGCGAACGGCGTCCCCGTCCGGTCGCGATCGAGATCCCGCACGACGTCCACCTGGATGACGGGTACGTCGAGACCGCCGCCCGTGCCGATCCCAGGCCCCCGGAAGGGGACCAGCAGGACCTGGAGCGGGCGGCGCGGATGCTGGCCGAAGCCGAGCGGCCCCTGCTCTGGGCCGGCGGCGGGGTCATGACCGGGGCGGCCTGGGAGCCCTTCCAGCGCCTTGCCGATAGGCTGGACGCACCGGTGCTGACCTCCACCACCGCCAAGGGGGTTATGCCGCACGACCACCGCCTGCACATCGGGTCGCTGTTCAATTACGGCCCGATTCAGCGCCTGATCGCCGACAGCGACGTGATGCTGGCGGTGGGTACCGCGTTCGGGGCCTCCCCGACCCGCAAGTGGTCGATGCCGGTGGGGCAGAAGCTGATCCAGATCGACATCGATCCCCGGCAGCCCGGCAAGAACTACCCGGTCGAAATCGGGATTTGCGCTGACGCGGGACCGGCCTTGGAGTCGATTCTGAAATACCTGGGGCCCGGCGTCGGGCAGAACGACGGCTGGGTGGCGCGGGCCGGCAACGACCGCGCCCAGGTATACGCGTACATGAACGATCACGCCGCGTTCGAGATGGCCCTGGTGCGCGAACTGCGGGCCGGCATCCCCGAGGAGGCGATCGTTGTCGGCGATCCGCACATCGTGGGTTACTGGTGTCGTCCGTTCATGCCTTTTTCGAAGCCGCGCAAGTGGATTTACGGGATGACCGGCTGCGCCCTGGGTTACTCCTACCCGGTCGCGCTGGGAGCCAAGGCGGTGATGCCGGACGTCCCGGTTGTGGCCCTGGCCGGAGACGGCGGTTTCCTGTTCACCGGGCAGGAGCTGGCGACGGCGGTGCGCCACGATCTGGCGGTGGTGGCGATCGTGTTTGACGATTCGGCCTATGGCGTGATCAAGCAGGGCATGCAGAACCTGTACGGAGAGTCGTTCGAGGTGGACCTTGCCAATCCGGACTACGTGGCGTACGCCCGATCGTTCGGGGTGAGCGCCCAGCGCTGCCGTCCGGAGGAACTGGCCGCCACCGTCCGGCGGGCCCTCGCCGAAGGCGGGCCGGCCCTGATCCACGTGCCGGTGAAACCGCAGCGTCCGCTGGACATGGCCTGACCGATCGGACCGCGCCGGCAAATGGCGGATAATGGTTGCGCGCGGTTCGGGCCGATCCCGGCAGGGGATATCTGGGCCCGATCCGACGGGTACGGGGCGTAGCGCAGTTTGGTAGCGCGCATCGTTCGGGACGATGAGGTCGCCGGTTCAAATCCGGCCGCCCCGACCAGATTCGGAGTTCCGCGGCAACAGTTTCCCTCGGTTCCCCGCGTGATCGGCGCCGCTTGAACACTCCGCAGGTCGAATACTCCGTTGCGCGCCGCTACTCGGTACTGGTGGCGGTCGGCGTATCCAGCATGATCACCACGATCACGGCCTCGATGGTGAACGTGGCCCTGCCCACTTTGGCCGAGGAATTTCGGGCCGACATAACCACCGTCCAGTGGGTGGCGCTGATCTTCTTCGTGATCGTCTCCAGCCTGCACCTGACGACCGGCCGCTACGGGGACATGTACGGCCGCCGCGGCGCGTTCGCGTTCGGTTGCCTGCTCTTTGCGCTGGCCTCGCTGGCCTGCGGGCTGGCGCCGGGGCTGGGCTGGTTGATCGCGGCGCGGGTCGTGGTAGCGGTGGGGGCC
>CAYXKQ010000158.1:0-2178 GCA_964465715.1 uncultured Chloroflexota bacterium | reverse complement strand
GTCGAATGGAACCGCGATCCTGGTGGCGGTGTTTCCCTCATCGCAGCGATCCCGCGCGCTGGGGCTTTGGTTCACCCTGGCGGCCGGCGGGCTGGCGCTGGGCCCGCCGCTGGCCGGGACCATGATCGAGTACCTGGACTGGCGTTGGATGTTCATCGCCTTGACGCCGGTGGCACTGCTCTCGTTCGTGCTGGCGCTCGCTTCGGTCCCCCGGATGCCGGGCACCGGCGAGGGCAATTTCGACTACATCTCGTCAATCCTGCTCATGGGCTGGATCGTGCCCCTGGTCTACTCGATCAACCGCGGTTTCGCCCTCGGCGTAACCCCCGAGCTTCTCGTGGCCCTGCTGATATTCGTGTTGATGGCGTCCGGCTTTGCTTACCGAACCGTGACCGCTCCGAACCCGCTGTTGGACCTGAATCTATTCCGAAGGCGCGATTTCTCGGTGGGAGTCTCGATCGGGTTGACTGGCTTTGCATGCATGGCCGCGATGATGCTGAACGGGCCGTTCGTGCTGGAACGGGTAATGGGGGTGCCGGTCTTCGAAATCGGTCTCTACATGGCGATTTATCCGGGAGTGGGCGCCATCCTCTCGCCGACAGTGGGGGTCTGGGCCGACCGGGTCGGAGCGGGCATACCGCGCACGCTCGGTTTTGCGATCGGCGCGCTGGGATACACGGTCTTCGCCCAGCTTGGGCCCGACACACCGACGGTTGTGGCGGCGGTTTCGCTGGTGCTGGTGGGCATGGGGACCGGCCTGACCCAGACGACCAACAACTCGATCATCATGGGTTCGGTCCCACGCCGGCAGTTGGGCGCCGCCAGCGCCTTCATTTCCGCGACGCGTACCTTTGGATTCGGGGCCGGCCAGTCGGCCTGGGGCGGCCTATTCGCATTCCTGGTGCTGCTGCAATTTGCCGGCGGGCGCGCTATCGACGCGCCGACCGACCTGCAGGCGCAGGGCTTTGCGGTCGGTTTTTACATTGCCGGACTGCTCATGCTGGCCGCCGCCGTGGTCTCTTACTGGAGCCTTTCCAAGCCGGGAGCACCGGCGGCCCACACGACCGGCTGACCGGATAACCCGGGCCGGCCCGGGTTCCTGGGTTGGGCACGGCGGTCAACCGGCCCGGGCAACCCCGATCGAAATCACGTCCAGGCCTTGGTACTTCTGGTGCTGCACCGACTCGGCGTAGTGCCAGAGCAGCCGGAACGATATCTCGTGTTCGTCCGGCACCGGTGGTAATTCGTTCAGGTAGGCGATCCGGTCTTCTACGTTCTCGGTTTCGCTAGCGGTGACGAACTCGATCTCGGCCCGCTGGCCATCCATCCGGGCCGATACGGTAAGTCGTCGTGGATCGTCACCGGCCTGTTCGGCCGACTGCAACAGGATCGCCAGGGTTTCCTCACCGGCCGAGTTAAGCCGCTCGGTCGCCGGTTGGTCCCAGCCGGCGCGGCCGGCGAAATTGCCCAGGAATTTTTCCAGTTTGGGTAAACAGGATTCGTCCAGGTTGGTTCGCAGGCGGCGACTGCGCGGACCGGTCAGCTCGATAAACAGCATCATCACGATCGCGACGATCGCGCCTGAGGTCATCCCGTTGCCGAACAAAGCCGCCAGGAAGCCCTCGCCCAGGTGGTCGGGGAATATCACCCCGTTCTGGAAGCCGACCGCGAGCCAGAAGGAGACACCGACGACGATCGTCTTGCGATGGTCGATTCCGTCGTGGATTATGATCCGCATCCCCTGCACGAAGAGCAGTCCGATCAGGACGATCAAGAACGCGGCCGCAACCGGGTTCGGGATGGCTATCAGGACCGCCGCGGCCTTGGGGAGGAAGGCCAGAGCCGCCAGCGTTACCCCGATCACGACGCCCACCCGGCGGGCCCCGATGCCGGTGACGTCGGCAAGGGAAATGCTGGTTGAATAGGTTGTGTTGGGCAGCGTGCCCGCCAGCCCGGAGAGCAGGTTGCCGAGCCCGTCGGCATTTAGCGCCCCCTGGACGACGCGGAAATCGGTGGCCCGTGCGCGGCGGCGTGAAACCCGTTGGATCGCTACCCCGTCGCCGAGGGTCTCGATCGCCCCTACCAACGTCACGACCACGAACGCCGGTAGCAGCACCCAGAACTCCTGGCCAAGCGAGAAATCAAAACCCGGCCAGGACCCGAGCGGGGCGCCGACCC
>CAYXKQ010000157.1:0-4260 GCA_964465715.1 uncultured Chloroflexota bacterium | reverse complement strand
GCCTGGAGCCGGTCGGGGTGGGCCTGTATCCGCGCAACACGACCGCAATCAAGACTGCCCTGCTGGACCTCTCCGCAGCCGAACCTGAGGCCATCATCCTCATCGGCGCCTATGAGCCGGTCGGAACCCTGATCAGCCTTGCCAAGTCGATCGGCCTGGAATCTGAGTTCATCGCCATTTCTTTTGTCGGATCTAATTCGCTGGCCCAACAGCTGGGGTCGGACGGCGAGGGCGTCAAGGTCACCCAGGTCGTGCCCCTGCCCACCGACCGGTCCGTGCCGATAGTCGTCGAATACCTGGACGCGTTGGTTTCGCACGACGCCGGCGGTCAACCCGGATTCGTCTCGCTGGAGGGTTATCTGGCCGGCCGGCTGGCAATCTCCGGACTGGCCGAGTGCGGCCCGGAACTTAGCCGGGCGTGCTTCGTGAACGGGCTAAGGTCCTTGCGCGAACACGACCTGGGCGGATTCGTGATCTCCTTCGGCCCTGATGACAACCAGGGGTCGGACAGCGTATTCCTCACCGAGATCGGACCCGACGGGCGATTCCGACCCGTCAGGCTGTCCAACTCCTCGGACGGACCGGCCTAAGGGTCCCCATGGCGATGACCGGCAACCAATGGAGCAGAGCGGTGGGGGGTGCCATCCGCCGAGATTGGGAATGGCTCTCGGCCAATCTTCCGGCCCTGCCGCGCCGCATCGCGACCCAGATGTACCTGGGAATCGGCGGGGCACTTGTCATGACCCTGCTGGCCGGCTCAGTGGCCTGGATTTCCTTCGAGGTCGTGGGGCGGTTCCAGACTCGGATCACCGAGAACGCGGTCCCGGAACTGACCGCCGCATTCGATCTGGCTCGAATATCGGGGAACCTGGTGGCAGTCGGTCCGCGTCTGGCGTCGGCTGATTCCGCCGGGCAGTTCAATCTGGCTGCCGAGGAGGCCGCAACGGTCCGGGCCGAGCTGGACGCGGCGCTGGCAGGGTTTGCCGGTCAGGGCGCGGACGTTGCCCGCGTTCGCGAATTGAGCGCGGCGATCTCCGAAGAGATCGCCCAACTGGAGAGTGATCAACGCCAGATCCTGGAGTTGAACTCCCGGGCGGCCCTGATCAGCGGTCAAATCGCCCTGCTCCGCGACGAACTGGCCGGAATGCTCGGGCCGGCGATCGACGACCAACTCTTCTTCCTGGCAACCGGCATCCGCGATGACCCGGCGCTTTCGGCCGGCCCCGACGACCAGTTTGGCGCATACCGGACCGCCGAGGAACTCAATGTATATCGCCGCCTGACCGACCTGCAGGCCGACGCCAACATCGCGGTCCAGGTCCTGGCTTCAGCGTTCATCCTCGACCAGGCGGCAGCCGTGGAGCCGCTGCGCGAACGGTTCGAGGCCGCTGCCGAACGAATCCAGCTCGGTTTGGCCGGATTGGCCGGCCACCCGATCCGGGGTTTGCTCGCCCCGCCATTCGGCCAGCTGCAGGGGTTGGCGCTCGCGGAATCCGGTGGGTTCGACACCATGGAGAACACGCTGCGTCTGACTCAACGGCAGGCCGATACGATGAGCCGCAGCCAGGCCGACGCGGCGATCCTGGGGCTCCACGTCGATAACCTGGTGCGAGCTGCCTCCGGTGATGCCGCCAGCGCAAGCACGGACGCCTCGAACTCGATCCAGGCCGGCCGCCTGATGCTGATTGCAATCACCGCCCTGGCGGTCGCCGGCGGCGTGCTGATCGCCTGGTTATACGTCGGCCGGGTGATTACCGCCCGCATCGACCAGCTGGCGGTCTGGATGCGGCGACTGGCCGCGGGAAACCTGGAAGTCCGCGAAGTCGTGGCCGGCAACGACGAGATCGCCGAACTCGGCGAGACGCTGGAGGTGTTCCGTCGCCACGCCCTGGAAGTTCAGCGGCTGAACCTGGTTGAAGAACTTGCCCAGCAGCTGCAGGAAAACAACAAGGAGCTGGAGGCCGCAGTTGCCGAACTGCGGCGCGCCCAGGGCCAGATCGTGGCCCAAGAGAAACTCGCGGCCCTGGGTGAGTTGACCGCCGCGGTCGCCCACGAGATTCGAAATCCGCTCAATTTCATCAAGAATTTCTCGGAAGCATCTGAAGAGCTACTCGAGGAAATGGGCGACATCACCGACCCCGAAACCGGCGAGATCGATGAGGAGGGACGCGAGATCATCATCGAGGTGACCGGCGACCTCGAAGACAACCTGGAGCGGATTCGCGGTCATTGCGAACGGGCCGAGAACATCGTCACCAACATGCTGCGCATGGGCCGCGGATCAGGCGAACTGCAGGCAACCGACATCAACCACCTGATTACCCTGCACGCCAAGCTGGCGTTTCAGGGCGCCCGGTCGAAAGATCCCGATCTGCAGGCCGATCTAGCCTATGAGCTTGATCCGCAAATCGGCGAGTTGATGGTCATTCCTCAGGACATGGGTCGGGTGATCCTCAACCTGGTTGCCAACGCCTGCTACGCGGTCGACGAACGCTGGCGCGGCTCAATCGCCGGGCCGGTCGAGAGCGTAGCTGACGATGCCGGACCGCGGATCAAGCTCACGTCGGAACGTGACACCGATTCCGTCGAAATCCGCGTTCGCGACAACGGGTCCGGGATCCCCGAAGACGTCGTGGAAAAGATTTTCAATCCGTTCTTCACCACCAAACCGACCGACCAGGGAACCGGCCTAGGACTTTCGATTTCCAACGACATCATCGTCAGGCGCGGCGGAACAATGAGTGTTGAGTCCGAACCGGGCCAGTTCACCGAATTCACGATCCGCATCCCGGTGGAACCGCCGCTCGCCGGCGCTCCGGAAGCGGCCTAGGGCCGGGGCGCGGCTAGCCGGGTCGGTACACACGGTTGGCCTCGGGGTCCTTGAAGGTTCGCGGGATCCTGGCCACATCGGTCCAGAAATAGTCCGGAATCGGAAATTCAGCCCAGGCCACCGTCTGGGCTATGCGATCCGGGTGCGAGCAGCCGCAGATGGTGGCACCTACGCGCGCGTTGCGCAGCGAGAACTGCAGCGCCGCGGCCCCCAGCGGCACCCCGAATTCGCGGCAGATCCGCTCGAGCCGGCGCACCGGCGCCAGCTGCGCCGGGGTCGCCGGCATGTAGGTCAGCCGCGGAAACCCATCCGGCCCCTTGGCCAGGACACCGCCCATGTAGGGAGCGGCGTTGAGGACGACGGTTCCGCGTTCGATTGCCCGATCCATGAGCGCTTCGGCATTGCCGTTGACGATCGTGCAGCAGTTGTGCGAGATCATGAAGTCAAATTCCCACGATTCGACAAGGGGCGACATCACCTTCATGTCGCCGGCGGCCAGCCCGACATAATCGCAGATCCCTTCGTCGCGCATCTTGAACAATTCGTCCAACGCACCTCCCGTGCGCGTGACTTGATCGATATTGGCGGCGTACTCGGGGTCGTGCAGGTGCAGGATCTCCACCCGATCGACGCCCAGGGCTTCCAGGCTCTCCTCCAGGGAGCGGCGCGCCTGGCCGGCGTCGAAACGTCCGCTCTCCATGTCGCGGTCGAGCTTGGTGGAAATGACCAGATCGGCCGGTTTGCCGCCGCGCTCGCGGATGACGTCGCCGATGCGCTGCTCGGACCGTCCGAAGCCGTAGTTTCGCGAGGCGTCGAGGAAGTTGATGGGGCCGTCAAAAATCGCGCGCACGGTGGCCCTGCCCCGCTCCGCGTCAACCTCGTAGGTTTAGGAATCGGGCATGTCGCCCAGCACGCCGGTGCCAATGCCGACCGGGGTGACCACAAGATCGGTATCCCCAAGGCGGTCTTTTCGCACTAGATTGCCGTTGGCGGGATGGGCACGCAGACTGCACAAGCCTGAACCGGTGAGGGCTCACCGCGGAATGACGCGGCCCCTCTCACAGGGCAAACGGCTGGGACCGCAACGGCGAAAGTGTTTACCCGACCGCGGGTTGCCCGATTAACCCGGCTTGTATTCGCGATTGGCTTCGGGATCACCGAACCCGCGCGGCACACCCGCGGTCGCACTCCAGAACTCTTCTGGAATCGGGTGCTCGTACCAGGCGATAGTCTGCTCGATCCGTTCCGGGCGCGAGCAGCCGCAGATGGTCGCGCTCACGCGCGGATCGCGCTGCGAATACTGCAGTGCGGCGGCGCCCAGGGGTACCTGGAACCGGTGGCAGATCCGCTCAAGCTCGCGCACCGGATCCAATTGCTGCTCTGACGCCGGCATGTAGGTCATGCGCGGGTAGGAGTCGCTGCCCTTGGCC
>CAYXKQ010000156.1:0-4304 GCA_964465715.1 uncultured Chloroflexota bacterium | reverse complement strand
TCGTGGTCGCCAACATCACCGCCGACGCCCATCGCCGCCTGCTCGGGGCCTATTCGCAGATTGCCGGCGGACCGCTGCTACTGTCGGGAATCTACCGGCCGCGGCTGGCGGGGCTTGCCGAAACCCTGGACGAGGCCGGCTGGACCCGTAGGGAGACCGTGCTCGAGGACGATTGGGCGACGATGCTGTGCCAACGCCCGGGCCAATCCGCTCCGGAAGGCAGTTGAGTGGGTCGGCCGGCGCCCACGTTCGCGCTCAAGACGCTCGGCTGCCGGGTCAACCAGGCCGATAGCGACGAAATCGTCCATCTCCTGGAGAAGGCGGGCATGGACCTTGTCGAATTCGGCGCCCCGGCCGACGTGGTCATCATCAACACCTGCACGGTCACCCATGTCGCCGATCGCAAGTCGCGCCAGGCGATCGGACGCGCATTACGGCGCAGTCCCGAGGCCGAATTGGTGGTCACCGGCTGTTACGCCGCGGTCGCCCCGGAGGCGGTCCACGCGCACTTTCCCGGCGCGCGCGTGATGGGTCGGATGCCCCCAAGCGAGGTCGCGTCCGCGGTAGCCGCATCCCATTCATTCACCGCCCGCCCGCACGCGTTCGCCGGGACCGGATTCGGGGAGCGGCGGCGTACCCGCCCCACCGTGAAGGTCCAGGAGGGTTGCCGTCACGGCTGCGCCTTCTGCATGGTTCCCCGCGCCCGCGGCGGGCCCCGCTCGCGCCCCTCGGGCCAGGTACTGGAGCGGGTGGGCGATTTGGCCGGGGGTGGGTCGCCCGAAGTCGTGCTGGCCGGGATAGCGCTCGGGAGCTACCGCTGTCCGGACAGCGGTATCGGTCTGGGCGAACTGGTCGCGAGGGTCGCCGCCCGGGTATCGGCGCGCATCCGGCTCTCGTCGATCGAACCGATGGATTTTGACGCCCGGCTCTACGACCTGCTGGCCGCCGGGCGGATCTGCGCCCACCTGCATGTGCCATTGCAGTCGGGTTCGGCGGCGGTGCTGGAGGGCATGCGCCGCCCCTACCGGCCGGCCGATTACGCCGCAATCATCGACCGGCTGCGCGCCGCCGATCCGTCGGTGGCGATCGGGACCGATCTGATGGTGGGTTTTCCGGGTGAGAGCGAGGAAGACCACCGGCGCTCGTTGCGGTTCTGCGCCGATATGGCGTTTGCGTACATGCACGTCTTCCCCTACTCGCGGCGCTCCCGGACCCTGGCTGCGCGGCGCGACGACCATGTCGACGACCAGTCCCTGCGCCGGCGCATGCGGGAAGCGCTGGACCTTGCCGGCGGGCTGTCGGAGCGCTACCAGGCGGGGTTTGTGGGTGCCCGGGCGCAGGTATTGTGGGAAGCGGACCCATCCGGCCGGTGCGTGGGTCTGACCCGCAACTATCTGCGGGCTCGGCCGCTGGGCTTTGCGCCCCACGCCGGCTCGCTGCAGGAAGTCAAGCTGGCAGCCGGCGACGACGGACTGGTGGCACTGCCGGCGGCCGCCGGCTGAGCGCCGGGCAGGATTTCCGGGATTTTGGAGCCAGCCGTGGCAAGTGACTGCATCTTTTGCCGGATTGTGGCCGGCGAATTGCCGGCGGACGTGGTCGACCGCAGCGACGACTGGATGGTCTTCAGCGACATCGCACCCGCCGCGCCCACCCATCTACTTGCGATTCCCACCCGGCACGTTTCCGGCGTCGCCGCCGCCGCCGACGACCCCGGCCTGATCGGGGAACTGGTGGGAGCGCTCGCGCGCCATGCGCGCCGCGCCGGGTTCGAAGAGGACGGCTACCGGGTGGTGATAAACGAGGGCCGCGACGGCGCCCAAACCGTCCCGCACCTGCATGTTCATCTGCTGGCCGGGCGAACAATGGACTGGCCGCCCGGCTGAGCGAGATGCCCGATCGCGGCGGGCCCAATTACCGGGCGGTGAGCGGCAGGCGGGATTGCTAAAATTGCCCCTAATGAACACCGGAGGACGCGCTTAGCGCCCTTGATGCTTCCCGCGCGGCGGCCGGTCCTGAAGCCAGCGACCAGCCGTCCGTAACTTGTCGTACCAGACAAGACATACGGTCGCCTTTCACGCACCCGTGACCCGGGTGTACCCGTCAGCGATCAATCGCCCCTTCTGCAACCCGGAGTGCGTCTCTTGAGCAGCCCCAACGGCCACCATTTCGGCACCGTCCCCAATCACCGCGACGCGGTGGATCTTCCCGAGCTGATAGCAATCCAGCGACGTTCCTTCCAATGGTTCGTGACCGAGGGCCTGCGCGAGGTGTTCGCCGAAATCTCGCCGATCGAGGACTTTACCGGAAAGAACTTCCGACTCCACTTCGAGGTGCCCGAGCAGCCGTTCGAGGACCCCAAGCACCCGGTGGCCGAATGCCGCGAGAACGACCGCACCTACCACGCTCCGCTTTACGTCAACGCCCGCCTGGAGAACCTGCAGAACGGCGAGATCAAGGAGAACCGCGTGTTCATGGGCGATTTCCCGCTCATGACCGACCAGGGAACCTTCATCTACAACGGCGCCGAGCGGGTGGTGGTATGCCAGCTGGTGCGCTCGCCCGGGGTGTACTTCACCGGAGTCCGCGACCGCACGTCGGGCCGCTACCTGTATTCGGCCAAGCTCCTGCCCAATCGCGGCGCCTGGCTCGAATTCGACACCTCGGCCAAGGACGTCTTCTCGGTCAAGGTCGACCGCAAGCGCAAGATCGCGGTCACGACCCTGATCAAGGCCATGGACAAGAACCTGGCCTCGGACGAAGCGATCCGACAGATATTTGAAGGCGCGGTGCCCGAGGACGCCGACCACCAGTACCTCGAAGCGACCCTGGCCGATGACTCGGCCACCTCGCACGAAGAGGCGGTACGCGAGATCTACAACCGCCTGCGGCCCGGCGACACCCTCAATATCGCCGACCGCAAATCGGTCGCCAACGCCCGCTCGCTGATCGACTCGACCTTTTTCAACTCACGCCGCTACGACCTGGGCCGGGTCGGCCGCTACAAGCTGAACCTGCGTCTGCGTCACCGCGAGCCGTTCACCGACGCGGTCCTGCTGCAGGCCGACATCATCGAGGTGGTGCGCGAGCTGATCCGCCTGAACCTGGCCCAGAACCGCCCCGAGGATGTCGACCACCTTGGCAACCGGCGCGTGCGCGCGGTGGGCGAGCTGCTCATCAACCAGCTGCGCACCGGGTTGCTGCGCATGGAGCGGGTCGTCAAAGAACGCATGTCGATCCAGGACGCCTCCCAGGCAACTCCCAACGCCCTGATCAACGCCCGCCCGATCATGGCCGCCATCAAAGAGTTCTTCGGCGGCAGCCAGCTGGCCCAGTTCATGGACCAGACCAACCCGCTGTCCGAGCTGGCCCACAAGCGCCGGCTCAGCGCAATGGGGCCGGGCGGTCTCTCGCGCGAGCGCGCCGGGGTCGACGTTCGCGACGTGCACCACTCGCACTACGGCCGTATCTGCCCGATCGAGACCCCGGAGGGCCCCAATGTCGGCCTGATCTCTTCACTGGCCTCGTTCGCCGGCATAAACGAGTACGGGTTCCTGCAGACGCCCTATGAAGTGGTCGGGCGCGACGTCTCCTTTGAAGACGGGTTCGACCTGGAAGGTCGGATCCTGCGCGAGGACCTGATCGTGCGCAACCGCAACGAGCTCGCCGCCGGCGAGCCGCTCAACGCCGACCTGCTGCGGCGCCTGCGCAACCGGCCCTACTGGCGTGAGATCCGGTTCCCGGTGGTCCCGTTCGCGACCGGGCGGATCCGGCACTGCACCGCCGACGAGGAAGACGGCCTGGCGGTCGCGCCCTACAAGACGGTGCTCAACGACCGGGGCGAGATCGACTCCGAGCGGATCGACGTGCGCATCGGCCGCGAGTTCCACGCCGCGCACCGCAACGAGGTAGACCTGATCGACGTCTCGCCACAGCAGATCGTCTCGATCCCGACCTCGCTGATTCCGTTCCTCGAGCACGACGACGCCAACCGGGCGCTGATGGGGTCCAACATGCAGCGCCAGGCGGTGCCCCTGCTGCGCCCCGAGGCGCCGCTGGTGGCCACTGGCGTCGAACGGCGCGCCGCGCTGGATTCGGGTCACGTCATAACCTACGACGGTCCGCGCGAAGCCGAGGTGATCAACGTCCTCCCCGACCGGGTCGAACTCCAGGAAGTGACCACCCGCCGCTGGCACCGTTACCCGCTGCGCAAGTTCGGGCGCTCGAACCAGGGCACCTGCATCAACCAGACTCCGGTGGTTGTTCCGGGGCAGGTCATCCAGCCCGGAACAACCACCGGAGTCTGG
>CAYXKQ010000155.1:1895-4308 GCA_964465715.1 uncultured Chloroflexota bacterium | reverse complement strand
CTGGCGACGAATTCGACCAGGCCGGCCCCGCCGCGGGGTATCACCACGTCAAAGTGCGAGCGCATCCGGAGCATGTCCCCGACGATCGCCCGATCGGTGTTCTCGACCAGGTTCACCCAACCGTCGGGCAACCCGCAGTCCCGGCCGGCTGCGCCGAGCGCTTCAACCAGCGCGGTGTTGCTGGCGATGGCTTCCGAGCCCCCGCGCAGCACGGTGGCGTTGCCGGACTTGAGGCAGATCGCGGCGACATCGACGGCGACGTTGGGGCGGCTTTCGAAAATGACCCCGCAGACTCCCAGCGGCACCCGCACGCGGGCGATCTGCAGCCCGTTGGGGCGGCGGCGGCTATCGATCTCGGATCCGATCGGGTCCGGCAGCGCGATCAAATCGCGCACCGCGGCGGCGATCCCGGCGATCCGGTCCTCGTCCAGGCGCAGCCGGTCCTGCATGGAAGCCGACATTCCGGCCGCGGCGGCAGCGGCCATGTCCTTCTGGTTGGCGGCCAGGATCCGGTCACAGTGTTCGAGGAGGGTCCGGGCAATTTCCTCCAGGGCGGCGTCCTTCTGGTCGCTGGAGAGCGCGGCCAGGACCGGCGCGGCGCGGCGCGCCGATTCGGCGCTGGCCACCAGCCCGGGGTCGAATTGGCGGCGGTCGGGCAAGACACCGGCCGCCGGCGCTGCGGTTTGCGTCATAGGACAACCATGTTGTTGCGGTGGATGACCTCGGCTCCGAATTCGTAGCCGAGGCGGTCGCGGATCTGGGTGGAGCTGGCTCCTGCAATCCTAAAAACATCTTGACAGTCGTAGGAAGAGAGCCCACGCGCGATTTCCTTCTCGTCCGCATCCAGGACCGCGACCAGATCGCCGCGCTCGAAATCGCCGTCGGCGCCGAGCACTCCGACCGGCAGGAGACTGCCGCGGCGGTTGCGCAGGGCGTCGGCCGCGCCGCTGTCGACGCGGATAGTCCCGCACGGTGCAAATTCGGTCAGCATCCAGCGCTGGCGCGAACCGGTGCGCCGCGAGGGTGCCGAAAACCAGGTGCCGATTCGCTCACCACCGGCGATCTTGACCGCCACGTTCGGAGTCTTGCCCGAAGCGATCACAGTCACCGCGCCGTGCGATTGGGCCAGGCGTGCGGCATCGAGCTTGGACCGCATGCCGCCGACCGAGTGCGTGCCGGAAGACGCCCCGGCCAGGCGGTAGTGTTCGTCGGTGATCTCCCCGATCTCGCGCAGGAGAGTGGACTCGCCGTCGGCGCCGCGGCCGTAAAACCCGTCAACATCGGTCAGGATCACCAGGATGTCGGCGTCCACCAGGTTCGCGACCAGGGCCGAAAGGCGGTCGTTGTCGCCGAATTGCAATTCCTCGGTCGCGACCACGTCGTTTTCGTTAACGATTGGCAGGATTCCCATTCCCAGCAGCGCCAGGCACGCGTTGCGGGCGTTCAGGTACCCGGACCGGCGCTCGAGGTCGGAACGCGAAATCAGGGCCTGGGCGGCCAGCCTACGATGCCCGTCAAGACAGCGGCGGTAGGTCTCGATGAGCGGCGACTGGCCCACCGCGGCCAGCACCTGGCGGACCGCGGTCGAATCCGAGCCGTCGCCGCGGCGGCCCAGAATTCCGGCCCCGGTGGCGACCGCGCCGCTGGAGACCAGCAAGACCTCGTGATCCTCCTCGAAAAGACCGGCGATCTGCCCGCAGAGATTGGCGATGAAGTCCCCGTTGAGGTTGCCGTCGGACCTTGTAAGTAGCGACGATCCGCATTTGATCACTATGCGCATTTGAGATGGTTGTCTGAAGTTCTGACCCAGTGCATTCGCAAGCGCTCGCGCCCAGCGGCCGGGCCGACCGCCAATCCACGCGGGCCGCGGCGGCGGTCCGGGGCTGAACGCCTCAGGGTAGATTTTCGCGCCCGGCGGGAAGCCGCGCATCGGAGGCCGTAGTTTCCGCCGGCCGGCCGCCGGTGAATCGGCCCGCATTACGGCTTGGACATTGCCGGCTTTATTTGAATAATCGGGGTTAATGACAATTGCGTCCCGGCAACCCGACCGACGGTAAGAAACAGCGATGAAGCAGTACCCGACCGATCAAGTCCGCAACGTGGTTCTGCTCGCCCAGAAGGGGAACGGCAAGACCACGCTGGCCGAAGCCGCGCTGTATGCCAGTGGGGCGACCTCGCGGATGGGCCGGGTAGAGGACGGAAACACCCTATCGGACTTCCAGGCCGAGGAAGTCGCCCGCCACACCTCGACCGCCCTGGCGGTGCTTGCCTGCGAGTGGGGCGGCCGCAAGATAAACCTGATCGACGTTCCCGGCGACCCCGAATTCGGGGGCGAAATCACATCCGGGATCTGGGCCGCCGACTGCGCCGTGATCATGGTGGACGCCACCGCCGGGATCGAGGTCGGCACCGA
>CAYXKQ010000155.1:0-1795 GCA_964465715.1 uncultured Chloroflexota bacterium | reverse complement strand
ATCGAGCAGTACCTGATGGACGAAGAGATTTCGGCCGCCGACCTAAACGCCACCCTGGCCGAGGCCGTCGCCGCGCGCGAGCTCTTCCCGCTCTACTGCATCTCGGCGGTCAACAACGCCGGGGTCGACCTGCTGCTTTCGGCGCTGGCCGAAATCGCGCCGCCGCCGCGCTCGCGGTCCGAGGGCGCAGACTGCGCGGTCGCCTTCAAGACCATCGTCGATCCGCAGATGGGTCATCAGACCTACCTGCGGGTGTGCGCCGGCGAAATCTCCGGGGGCCACACCCTGCACAACCTCAACCGCGCCGGGGACACCCGGATCGGACACGTCTTCGCCCCCGTGGGGCGCGAGCAGCAGGAGGTGCCGGGATTTGCGGTCGGCGACATCCTGCGCGCTCCAAAACTCTCGGATACCCAGACCGGCGACACCCTGAGCGCCGACCGCGGCGGCGACCCGCTGCCCGGACCGGTGATGCCGGACCCCAACATGGCCCTGGCCGTGAGCCCCGAGTCCAAGGCCGACGTCGACAAGCTCTCCACCGCCCTGCACCGGCTGACCGAGCAGGATCCGTCGCTGCGGATCACCCGGGAAATGGAAACCGGGGAAACCCTGCTCTGGGGCCTTGGCGACTCCCACCTGAACATCGCCCTCGAGGTGATCGCTTCCAAGTTCGGAGCCAAGGTCGAGGTTTCGACCCCCAAGGTGCCCTATCGCGAAACCATCCGGCGCCAGCGCGTGGCCAACGGGCGCTACAAGCGCCAGTCGGGCGGGCACGGCCAGTTCGGCGACGTGACGATCGTGCTGGAACCGCTGCCGCTGGCGGATGGCGAATTCGAATTCGTCAGCGAAATCGTCGGCGGGGCGATCTCGCGCAGCTACATTCCGGCGGTCGAGAAGGGCGTGGTGCAGGCCATGTCGGAGGGAATCCGGGCCAAGTACCCGGTGGTCGGCTGTCGGGTCCGGCTCACCGACGGCAAGGAGCATTCGGTCGACAGCTCCGACCAGGCATTTCAGCTGGCGGGCGCGGCCGCGTTCCGCAACGCCGCGGCCGAGGCGCTGCCGACCATCCTCGAACCCATCCACGAGGTCCGGATAACGGTCCCCGACACCTTCACCGGGGCGATCATCGGCGACCTGAACTCCAAGCGCGGCCACATCGTCGGCACCGACCAGGGCCAGGATTCGCAGGCGGTGATCATCGCGGAGGCGCCGCTGGCCGAAACTCAGCGCTACGCGGTGGACCTAAAGCAGATGACGCAGGGCCGGGGGACCTTCACCAGCTCGTTCCTGCGCTACCAGGAAATGCCCCAGCACCTGCAGAAATCGGTGGTGGAAGCCTCCAACGGCGGCTGAGAAAAGCGCGATTAGCTAGCGCACGCCCAGGAGGATCTCCACCGCCAGCTGGTCCAGCCGTTCGTAGCGGTACCCGCGGCGGGCAAGCGCCGGCAGGTCGAATTCGGCGCGCTTGACGTCGTTGGCGCGATCACTGCTGTAGCCGGACGCGATCTGGTCCCATTCGTCGGACTGTTCGCGCAACCCGGCCAGGATCTCGGCGATTTCGGGGTCGGCGTTGAACCTGGCGACCTTCTCCTTCAGGATCAGGTAGGTCCGCATGCAGCCGGCCGCGAAATCCCATACCCCGTCCTCGTCTTCGGTCCGGTAGGCGTGGGCGTCGAAGTGCCGCATGCCGTCCCAGCCCGAATCCTCCAGCAGCTTGACCAGGAAGAAATTGGACTTTAGCTGCACCGAACCAAAACGGAAATCCTGGTCGTAGCGGTCCATGTCCTGGTCGTTC